>JBBKVU010000428.1:0-4445 GCA_037968595.1 Comamonas sp. | reverse complement strand
ACATCGCGGGCTTTTTCTTTTGGAGAAACGCCATGGCCATCCGCATGCCCTTCCCTTCCGACGTCAACCCCGAGCCCGAAGCGACCTACAAGCGCGGCATGGCCCAGGCCTTTCCCGCCAATCCGCACCTTACGCCGGCTCCCCCGTGCTTTCCGGTACCGAACCGCCCAGGCTTCTGGCTTGGCGCCGCGCTGCTGGCTGTGGCCGCTCTGTCGTTGTACGGCTGCGGCAGCGCCGAGGCCCAGCCGGCCAGCGCCAGCATCAGCGCAGCGGACCTGAAGCGCGCCGCTGCCGGCGCCTGGCATTGCCCAGGCATGCACGCCGAATGGCTGGACGCGACCACCGTGCAGTGCCTCAAGGAGTCGCCTTGAAAACCCTGCTCTTCGTCCTCTTGTGGTTGGGCCTGATGTCCATGGGCCTTCTGCTGTCCATCGCCATTTCCCATCCACCGATGCTCCTCCCCTGAGCAACAGCACCGCCCGCCCGCTCCCAGCGGGCATTTTTTCGTTTCCACCTGGAGATTCAATGTCCATGACCACACCGCCCGGCAGCAGGCCGGCCACCGCGCCCGAGGGCGAAAGAGTCACCCCAGCCATCGCGGCCGCCAACGGCTCGAGCATCGTCAACGAGCCTATGGAAGTGCTTGGCGAGTTTGACGGTGGCCAATACGTGCTGATGCTGGCCCGCGCCCTGGGCTCTGTCGCCAGTTCGGTCATCGATCACGAGCGCAAGGGAAAGATCACCCTGGAACTGGACTTCTCGCGCATCAAGAAGACCCACCAGGTGGCGATCAAGCATTCCCTCAAGTTCCAGCGCCCCACCATGGACGGCGAAGCGGGCGAGAAGGTGTCCCGCGAGACAGTCATGCATGTGGGCAAGTTCGGCAAGCTGTCGATCATGCCCGAGGCCCAAATGTCGCTGCTCCCCCCTGGCAACACCCAACCGCCCAGCGCCAGCTACTGATCCAGCGCTCATCCCGAAAGCCCGTCGCATCCCGCGCGGGCTTTTTTCTTTCTCCCACAACAAAGGTTCCCATGTTCGACAAATCCGCCATCCAGCAAGTCACACAGTCCGAGGCCACATCGGCCGGCAATACCGCTCTCCAGCACGCGCTCACAGGCGGTGCCCCGATGGTCGCCTTGCACCAAGAATTCAAACGGGTCGATCTGGAAGACTATCTGCCTCTGCGCCGGCGCGCGCGCAACAGCTTCACCACCCCCTATGTGGCCGACTTCGCGCGCTACGTGGGCCAGCACCGGGAGGACGGCTGCAGCATCTACGTGAATGCCGAAGAAATGGCATCCAAGGCCGTGCTGAACCAGGGCGGTGCCGAGTTTCCCGGCCACGGCGACAACACCGCAGTGGTCAAGCTGCGCAAGACCGCGCCCTATGCCGCGCTGGGCGTGCTGACGGGTCGCCACCGCAGCCAAAAGGAACTGGCCGAGTGGCTTGAAGAATGGCGCCACCTGGTCAAACCGCTGGGCAAGGATTCCGACGAGCTGAACATCGCGCATGTGGTGGCCGGCGTGCGCAGCGTGAGCATCGAGCAGATCAACAACTCGACCTCCAATGTGGAAGCCCTGTCGGCCGAGCGCAGCGAGTTGGAAAGCGTGTCAGCGAAGACCAATCGCACCGACGCCGTGCTGCCCGCCTACCTGATGATGGAAATCCAGCCCTACAAGGAACTGCAGGCACGCAAGTTCTATGTGCGCGTCTCGATCATCACCAGCGAGCGCGCGCCCACCTTCTCCCTGGCCATCCTGGGTCAAGAGATCCACGACGAGGAAATGGCCGAAGAATTTGCCGGCGTGGTTCGCGACAGCTTCGCCGCAGACGAAGGCCAGCTGGCAGCGCCTGACGTCCTGCTCGGCTCTTTTTCTGTAAACCGATAAGCGAATCGACCTGGCCCTGCAGGGGCCAGTGCTTGTCGCCGAGGGAAGAATGAGCAAATCTGAATCCGTCGGCGGTGCGAGCGCCTACACCTATCGGATTCACACTAAAAAAATATCAATCTGGATGAAATAACCAATTCTCTTAGGCAGAAACAACCATGTTTCTCCCTCCGTTCTTTGCCTGATAAAGAGCTTGGTCGGCTCTTTTTATTGAGTCTTCGTATGATCGATCCTCCGGAATGATAGCAACCACCCCCATACTCGCCGAGACAGAAACTCCGTCTGCGGTGAATCGAATCAACTCTGCCTTGAAACGTTCATGTATATTTTCGGCAAGCTGAATCGCCTGATCATAACCAGTATTAGGCAGAACGACCACAAACTCATCACCACCAAATCGACAAGCTAAGTCAGTCGCCCTGAGCACTGAACGACAAATATTAGCTGCAGCCTGGATTGCCTCATCTCCAGCGTGATGCCCTTTGCTGTCGTTGATTTCTTTTAGGTTGTCAAGATCGAACATCAACACACAAGTCGGTATTGAATGCCGGACGTATGAATCGTAGTGCAACGTCAACTCATGCTCAAGCTTTCTTCGATTGAAAAGACCGGTCAGCTGATCTTTTTCGCTTTGCTCTCTCAGCCTCACTTCTAGCTCGTGCCGCGCTGAAATGTTACTTGCAACCCAAAGCACAACATCTTCTCCGTCTACAGCGAAGCTCAAAGGCTGGATACGACCTTCGAACCAGATCGGATTTTCTGGACCATCATCAACTAAGCCTTTTACATCTCTGTTGCTTAATTCGTATTCTTCGATGACAAGTTTTTTATAATCTAACGCCCGACCAATCTGCCAGAGAAACCAATTCGCTTTATCTGCATTAATTAAGTCAGAAATATACTTACCTACTAGTTGAGATCCATCGTGGTAGTAGCGCTTATCCCGTCCACCAAACACTGCAACATATTTCCCACTCCGAGAAAGCACAAATGCAGGGTCTGGCAAAGCGTCAAGAATCATAGACATCTGATCAACGTCGATCATGAAGTATTTCTGCTGGTTGAGTTCATGATTTACTTATTCGTAGTATAGAAACTAAGAAGCACGGATTTCGTCAAGTTCTGATGCCTGGCCGGTCATTGTCCATCATGCCTGCTTGGATCGACAGCTACTTTGATCTTTCTCCAACCAGCAGCACAATTTTGCACATGAGTGATGACAGCCTGCCCTGCAGGCGCAAACCGACTGAGCCCCACTGCCTGCCTTGAGCGGGCTCTCTTCATTTCTGAATTCTGAGGATGCCCATGAAACGAACAGTTCACTGGACGGCGGAACAACTCGACAAGCTGCGCCAGCACTATCCGACCACCCGCACCGCGGATCTGGCCGACGACCTGCAGATTCCACTCGACAGGGTGTACAGCAAGGCCATACGCATGGGCTTGCGCAAGAGCGACACGTTCCTGGCCACAACTGCCAGCGGCCGCATTCACCGCGGTGGACTGTTGGGTGTGCAAACCCAATTCCATTCTAAGCAGACACCATGGAATGCCGGCCTCAAGGGCTGGGACGCCGGTGGGCGAAGCGCTGAAACCAGATTCAAGCCCGGATCAAAGCCGGTCTCGACCATGCCGGTGGGCAGCTATCGCATCAACAAGGACGGGCACCTGCAGCGAAAGATTGGCGAAGTGGCAGGCGCGAATCACAAGCGCTGGCGCAACGCGGCCGAGCTACTGTGGATCGAGGCCAACGGCCCGGTACCAGAAGGACACATCGTGATCTTTCGCCCAGGCATGCGCACGGCGGTGCTGGAAGAAATCAGCCTGGAGCGGATCGAGTGCATCAGCCGCGCTGACAACGCGCGCCGCAACCACCCCGCCAACAAATCGCCCGAGCTTGCGCGCCTGGTGCAACTCAAGGGCGCCATCACCCGACAAGTCAACCGCATTGCCCGCGAGGCAGAAGAAAGAGCAGCACCATGAGCCAACCACACATTTCTGAGCTTCGTGAACACCTGATGGCCACTCTGGCCGGCTTGCGCGATCGCGAGAACCCCATGGAGCCCGATCGCGCGCGCGCAGTGGCGCAAGTCGCAGGCGTCCTGGTCGACACTGCGCGCGTAGAGGTCGACTACATCAAGGCAACGGGCCAGGACAACAGCGGCTTCCTGCAGGCGCTGCCCAGCGCCAGCACCACGACCGTCACGGAAGGGCTGCCGAACGGGATCACCAGTATCACGCAGCATCGACTGGTCGGCTGATCAGCGCCGCTGCGCCTCCTCCCCGAAGCCCGCACCCGCGGGCTTTCTCGCATTTGCAGCCAGGACCAGCAGCATGACCCAGCGCGCCCTCTCCCGCCCCCAGCGCGCAATGCTGGCCAACTCCTTTGGACCCCGCAGACGCAGGCCTATGCACTGTGCAGATTTGCGTTCTCTCGGCGGCCTTCAAGCATCTGTTGACTCTCGTCTATGGCCTGCTGCAGAGCTTGCCTGTACTGGGCCTTGCGCAATGGGTCGTTCACCTGAGCACGATAAAACTCGACGTCGTAAGGAT
>JBBKVU010000427.1:0-4263 GCA_037968595.1 Comamonas sp. | reverse complement strand
TGAACGAAAAAGCCCCGCAGGCCAAAGCCTGCGGGGCTTTTTTGCGTGTGTCGCGTTTACAGCGTCTTGAACACCGCGCGCGCGGCTTCGATGGTGATGTCGATGTCGGCGTCGGTATGCGCGGCGCTGACAAAACCGGCTTCATACAGCGCGGGAGCGAAGTAGTGGCCGCGCTCGAGCATGCCGTGGTAGAACTTGTTGAAGCGCTGGCCGTCGGTGCGCATCACTTCGGCGTAGGTCGTGGGCAGTTCGGGCAGGAAGAAGAAGCCGAACAGCCCGCCTTCGTGGTCGCCGCAGAACGGCAGACCGGCTTCATGCGCGGCTGCCGTGAGGCCGGCGATCAGCCGGCCCGTGCGGCGGTGCAGCTGCTCGTGAAAGCCCGGCTGGCTGATCAGCTCCAATGTCTTGAGGCCGCAGGCCGTGGCAATCGGGTTGCCCGACAGCGTGCCGGCCTGGTAGACCGGGCCCAGCGGCGAAAGCTTGGCCATGATTTCGCGGCGTGCGCCGAAAGCCGCCATCGGCATGCCGCCGCCTATGACCTTGCCCAGCACCGTGATGTCGGGCGCAAAGCCAGGAATCTGTTGGGCATAGACGCTTTGCGCGCAGCCCAGGGCGACGCGGAAACCGGTCATCACTTCGTCGTAGACCAGCAGCGCGCCGTGCTGCGTGCACAGCTCGCGGATGCGGCGCGTGAATTCGACGCTGGCGCGCACGAAGTTCATGTTGCCGGCAATCGGCTCGATCATCACGCAGGCCAGCTGTTCGCCGTAGAGCTGGAAGGCCTCCTCGAGCTGGGCGATGTCGTTGTACTCGAGCACCAGCGTGTCCTGCACGGCTTCGGGCGTGACGCCGGCGCTGGTTGCATTGCCGAAGGTCGCCAGGCCCGAGCCGGCCTTGACCAGCAGGGCATCGGAGTGGCCGTGGTAGCAGCCGTTGAACTTGATGATCTTCTTGCGGCCCGTGAAGCCGCGCGCCAGGCGCATGGCGCTCATCGTTGCCTCGGTGCCCGAGCTGACCAGGCGCACCATTTCCATCGAGGGCAGCAGCGCGATGAGCTTTTCGGCCAGCGTGACTTCGCGTTCGGTCGGCGCGCCGAAGCTGAAGCCGTCAAGCGCGGCGGCCTGCACCGCGGCCAGCACTTCGGGGTGGCCATGGCCGAGGATCATCGGCCCCCAGGAGCCGATGTAGTCGACGAACTGCTGGTCGTTGGCGTCCCAGAAATAGGCGCCCTGGGCGCGCTGCACGAAGCGCGGCGTGCCGCCCACGGCATTGAAGGCGCGCACCGGCGAATTGACCCCGCCGGGGATCACGGCCTTGGCGCGTTCGAACAGGGGAAGATTCAAATCAGTGTTTTGTGTCATGGGGAGGCATCACAAAGCCCTCGAGGGGCAGTGGTTCATTCACCGAGCGGCCCAGCGGGGTCGCGGCCACGGTGGGCGCTTCCTCGGCTTCGGCCTCGGCATCGAGTTCGTCGTCCTCGGGCTGGGCCCAGAACATGCGATCCGGCAGGAAATGGCCCATGCCCGGGCGGAAACCGTTGTCCAGGCTGTGGTCCAGGTATTCCAGCGCTTCCTGCGTGGCGCTGATCAGGTCGTTGCCGCTGGCGACCAGCGCCGTGAGCGCCGCCGACAGCGTGTCGCCCGCGCCGCTGAACGAGCCGTCGAACATCTCGAAGCGGTGGCTGGCAAGCACGGCATGCTGGGTCGACAGCACGTTGTCGAGAAACTGCTCGGGCAGCGGAATTCCGGTCACCAGCACATAGGGCACGCCCAGGGCGTCGGCGGCCATGGCCAGGTCGCGTGCGCTCGGGCTGCGGCTGGCGTCCCAGTCGGGCAGCAGCCAGCGCCACAGCGTGCTGTGGTTGCCGACCAACACCGAAGTCTGGGGCAGCACCAGTTCGCGGAAGGCGTCCAGGTACTGGTCGAGCAGGTCGTCGCTCCACCAGGACAGCTCGGGCATGTAGCTGATGATGGGCAGATCGGGGTAGTCGGAGGAGATTTCGGCAATCACCGCCAGGTTCTCGGGACTGCCCGCGAAGCCGACCTTGATGGCGCGCACCGGCAGGTCTTCCAGCACGGTGCGGGCCTGTTCGTCGACGCAGTCGTCGGCAAACGCATAGTGCTCGAAAATGCGGCTGGTGTCGCGCACATAGGTGCCGGTGACGACACCCAGGGGGTGTCCGCCAACCGAAGCGATGGTCGTGATGTCGGCCGTCAGGCCGCCCGCGCCGCTGGGGTCGCTGGCGTTGAAGACCAGAACGCACACCGGCTGGGCGACGTCGAAGTCTTCGGGCACGGGTGCGCCCAAGGCGGTGGGTGGGGTGGGAGTTGTTGCCATGATGGGCCTTAGTTTGCCCCTGCGCCAATGCCTGGGAATGTCAGGGTGATGACTGGATACAATCGTTGCATTCTATGTGAAGGCCCTTTAAGCTGTGACGAACCCTAAGACTTGGATGTGTTTGATCTGCGGCTGGCTGTACCAAGAGGAGCTCGGCTGTCCGGAACATGGCATTCCCGCGCAAACCCGCTGGGAGGACGTTCCGATGAACTGGACCTGTCCGGAATGCGCTGCCCGCAAGGAAGACTTCGAGATGGTTGAAATTTGAGCACGGGGTGCACCTGTGCCGTGGTTTGACTGGGAGGCTCTCAAGTGACAACGACAGCGGACGCACCTTTGAAGGTGCTGGTGGTGGACGACAGCAACACCATACGGCGCAGTGCCGAAATCTTTTTGCGCCAGGGCGGCTACGAAGTGCTGCTTGCCGACGACGGCTATGACGCGCTGGCCAAGGTCAACGACCACCAGCCGCAGCTGATCTTCTGCGACATCCTGATGCCCAAGCTCGACGGCTACCAGACCTGCGCGATCATCAAGCGCAATGCGCGCTATGCCGATACGCCCGTGGTCATGCTCTCGTCCAAGGACGGCGTGTTCGACAAGGCGCGCGGGCGCATGGTCGGCTGTCAGGAATACCTGACCAAACCTTTTACCAAAGACCAGTTGCTGCAAGCCGTGCGGCAATTCGGCAAGATTCCCCAAGGAGCGATGTGATGGCTGTTCAGAAGGTGCTGGTCGTAGACGACTCGAAGACCGAGCTGATGTTTCTGACCGATCTGCTGCAGAAAAAAGGCATGCAGGTGCGCTGCGCGGAAAACGCGGACGAGGCCTTTCGCAGCCTTGCCGAGGAAAAGCCCGATCTGATCCTGATGGACGTGGTCATGCCGGGGCAAAACGGCTTCCAGCTGACGCGGGCCATCACGCGCGATCCGCAGTACGCCGACGTGCCCATCATCATGTGCACCAGCAAGAGCCAGGAAACCGACAAAGTCTGGGGCCTGCGCCAGGGCGCGCGTGCCTACATCACCAAACCCGTGGACCCGGCAGAGCTGCAGGCCAAGATCGACGCGCTGGGCTGAGCGGCGCTGTTCCATGGCCAATCGTGAAGCACTGAGACAATTGCATGCGCGGCTGGCCGCGCGACTTCAAGCCGCTCGCAGCGAAGGCGTGGCCGCGGCCAGCTGGCTGGCGGTCGAGGCCGGCGGCAGCCGCTATCTGATGCCGCTGGCGCATGCGGGCGAGATCTTTCCCTGGTCGGGCGTGCTGCGCGTGCCCTACACCCGGCCCTGGCTGATGGGCGTTGCCAACCTGCGCGGCACGCTGGCCGCGGTGGTCGATTTTCCCGGCCTGCAGGGCAAGTCCGTGGCGCGCAATGAAATGACGCTGGCCGATGCCAGCCTGCTGGCGTTCAACCCGGCGCTCGAAGTGCATGCGGCCCTGCTGGTGGACCGCCTGCTGGGATTGCGCGGCGCGCAGAATTTCACGGGCATGCAGGATGCCCCCG
Organism: Comamonas sp.; assembly: GCA_037968595.1. Lineage (GTDB taxonomy): Bacteria > Pseudomonadota > Gammaproteobacteria > Burkholderiales > Burkholderiaceae_C > Comamonas. The sequence goes on along the minus strand of JBBKVU010000427.1, from coordinate 422 downwards.
TTGACGCTCCAGGCTACTGGGGTGCGACCTACTTCGACGAGGCAGGCGATTCCTGGCAGGAAATCGATCTGCAAAGCCTCGCGCAAGACCCTGAATTTCTCCATATCCGTGCCTGAGTTTTCCCCTGTGAGGCTGTGTCATGTCTTTTGCCCAGAAAATTGGAAAAATGTTTCAGCGCCGTTCCGCCGGCAGCGGCGAAGGGCTGAACGATCTGCCTGACGCAGGCCTGCCGCAGGAACCGGTGCGCGAAGCCCCTGCCAGCCTGTACGGCGACAGCGGCCTGTCGTCATACACCGATGAGGAGCAGCAGCTCAATGAAGAGCAGGTGTCGCTGCCGCTGCTCGGGCGCGCGCCCGCGGCCCAGCAGCAGCGCCGTCTGCTGATCATGCTGGCGGTCGGCGTCACGGTGCTGGCGCTGATGG
>JBBKVU010000426.1:0-4304 GCA_037968595.1 Comamonas sp. | reverse complement strand
CGGCGAGCGGCCGAGCGGCTAGCGGCCGAGCGGCGAGCGGCCAAGCTGCGCGTAAGCAGCCAATACAGCATGGACAGCACTTCGCCGACGATGGTGAACACCAGCAGCAGCACGAAGCTGCAGAAGGTCCAGCCCAGCAGCGCGGCGATGGCGTACGGCACTTCGGCCGAGAACATGTTGCCGAAGAAGATGCGTGTCCAGAACTGGTAGAGCGCGCCGGGAAGCAGCGCGGCCGCGGCCAGAATACGCCAGCGCCCCCGGATGGGCAAAGGCGCGATGACGCGCGCGACGACAAACAGATAGGCAATGGCGCAGTAGACGTGGAACACAGGGAGTCCGGGAAATGGCAGGCGCGGCGGCGGCGCGGATGACCGGCACCGCCGGTGCCTGGTCCGTGCGCGCATTTTGCCGTGGCATGCTTGCGCCCACGGACTGCTGTGCCATTACCGGGGCGTCTACTCCGGCTGCGCTGCGCGCCTACTTCAGCGTGAAGCGCGCCGTGCCCAGCGCCTTGCCGCCGTCGCTCACCACCGCCACCACCTTGGTGCCCGGCGCCAGCTTGAAGCTGCCCTTGGCTTCGAGCCTGTCGCCCGCGGGCTGCAGCTGGGCTTCCTGCTTTTCCTTGCCCGACAGCAGCGTCAGCTTGGCGCTGGCCTTGGACAGGTCGCGCGCCTTGCCATGGTCGGAGACATACAGCTGCAGCACATCGGCCTTGGCCACGAGTTCGTAGTCGGCTTCCTTGCCGGCAGCGACCACGCCGCCATGCGCGGGGTCGTGGCCATGGTTGCCCGCGGCCAGGGCCGGTGCGGCGCCCAAGGCCATCAGGGCGGCGAAAGAGAACGAAGCAATTGCAGTTTTCATGGGAGTCCTTTCGGTGGTTGAATCAGAGGGCTTCGACATCTTTGGAGTCCATCAGGCGCTCGGCATCCTCACGGCCGAAGAGCCAGAACATCGCCGGGGTCAGGAAGGTGTCAAGCAGGGTGGCGCTGATGAGGCCGCAGAAGATCACCACCGCCACCGGGTGCAGCACCTCGGTGCCGGGCTGCTCGGCCTCGAACAGCAGCGGCGCCAGCGCGAACGCCGTGACCAGGGCCGTCATCAGCACCGGCGCCAGCCGCTCGAGCGAGCCGCGCACGATCATCTTGTGATCGAAGTTCTCGCCTTCGAGGCGCATCAGGTTCACGTAATGGCTCACTTTCAGGATGCCGTTGCGCACCGAGATGCCGGCCAGCGTGATGAAGCCGACCAGCGCGGCAATCGACAGCGGCTGGCCCGAAAGCCACAGGCCCAGCACCGCGCCGACCAGGGCCAGCGGGATATTGGCCATGATCAGCAGCGACAGCCGCACCGACTGGTAGCGGCTGTAGAGCACGATGAACATCAGCGTCAGCGACACCAGCGACAGCAGGCCGACCAGCTTAGACGCCTCTTCCTGCGCCTGGAACTGCCCGCCCAGCGTGACGAAATAGCCTTCGGGCAGCGGCGTCTCGGCAATCACCCGGCGCATGTCGCCCACGATGTCGGACAGCGGCCGGCCCTGCGAATTGGCCGACAGCACGATGCGCCGCTTGCCATCGTCGCGGCTGATCTGATTGGGCCCGTCGCCCTCCTCGATGCTGGCGATCTTGGACAGCGGGACGCGCCCCGTGGGCGTCTCGATCAGGATGTCCTTGAGCCCGTCGGCCGAACGCGTTGCCTCGGGCAGCTTCACGACCAGCGCAAAGCGCCGCCCGCCCTCGACTATCTGCGTCACGCGCTCGCCCTCGACCAGGCTTTGCAGCGTGGCCAGCACCTGCGGCACGGGCACGCCGTACTGCGCGGCCGCGGCGTAGTCGATGCGCACCTTGATCTGCGGCGCCAGCACCTGCTTTTCGACTTCGAGATCGGCCAGCCCGGGAATGGCGGCCAGCCTGGCGCGCAGCGCATCGGCCTGGCCGCGCAGCGTGTCCAGATCGTCGCCGAAGATCTTGATGGCAATCTGCGAGCGCACGCCCGAAAGCATGTGGTCTATGCGGTGCGAGATCGGCTGGCCGATCGAGATGGCCGCCGGCAGATTCGCCAGGCGCGCGCGGATGTCGGCCGAGATTTCCGCCATCGAGCGCGTGAGTTCGCCCGAAGGCTTGAGGCCTACGTCGAGCTCGCTGACATGCACGCCTTCGGCATGCTCGTCGAGTTCGGCGCGGCCGCTGCGCCGCCCGACATGGGTCACCTCGGGCACCTGCTTGACCAGCACTTCGGCCTGGCGCGCCAGCGCCGAGGATTCGGACAGCGTCACGCCCGGGTTGAGCCGTATGCCAATCATCAGCGTGCCTTCGTTGAACGGCGGCAGAAACGTCGTCGGGAAGAACGGCACCGAGGCGATGGCCAGCAGCACCGCGACGGCGGCTGCGGCCAGCGTGGCGCGGGGGCGGTCGAGCACCTTCTGCAGAAGATGCGCGTAGCGCCGCTTGAGCCAGGCCAGCAGCCGCGTGTCGCCATGGTCCAGCGATTTCATCGTCGGCAGCAGGTAGTACGACAGCACGGGCGTCACCGTGACCGAGACCATGAGACTTGCCAGCGTCGAGACAATGAAGGCAATGCCCAGCGGAATGAACAGCCGGCCCTCTATGCCCGGCAGCGCGAACAGCGGCACGAACACCAGCACGATGATCACCGTCGCGTAGAGAATCGCCGAGCGCACTTCCATCGAAGCGCGCGCCACCAGCGCCAGCACGTTGCTGCGCTGGCCAGGATGGCGCGCGCGGTCTTCCTTGAGGCGCCGCAGGATGTTCTCCACGTCGACCACGGCATCGTCGACCAGGCCGCCGATGGCGATCGCCAGTCCGCCCAGCGTCATGGTGTTGATCGACAGGCCGAAGTACTTGAAGACCAGGGCCGTGAGAAAGATCGACACCGGTATGGCCGTCAGCGCGATGATGGTCGGACGCAGCGTTCCCAGGAAGAAGAACAGGATGGCGGCGACAAACACCGAGGCGCCTATCAGCTTCCACTTGAGGTTGTCGATCGAGGCCTCGATGAAGCTCGCCTGGCGGAAGGTCACGCGCGGCGCGTCCATGCCCGCGGGCAGCGAGGCGTTCATGCCTTCGAGCGCCTGCTCGATGGAGCGTGTCAGCGCAATGGTGTCGGCGGTGGGCTGCTTCTGTATGCCGAGAATCACCGCGGGCTTGCCCTCGAAGCCCGCATCGCCGCGCTTGAGCGCCGCGGCAAAGCTGACTTCGGCGATCTGGCGCAGCAGTATGGGCTGGCCGTTTTTCGCCGTGAGCGCGAGCTTGCTCAGGTCCTCCAGGCGCGAGGTCCGGCCCAGGTGGCGGATCAGGTATTCGCGGCCGTTGAGCTCGAGAAACCCGCCCGAGGTGTTGGCCGAGTAGCCCTTGAGCGCGGCTTCGAGCTGGTCATGGGAAATGCCCAGATCCGCCATGCGCCGCGTGTCGGGCTGCACCTGGAACTGGCGCACTTCGCCGCCGATGGGAATCACCTGGGCCACGCCGGGCACGGCCATCAGCCGCGGGCGCAGCACCCAGTCGGCGTACTCGCGCACCGCCATCTGCGAGATCTTGCCGGTGTCGACGGGAATCGCGATCTGCATGATCTCGCCCATGATGGAGCTGATGGGCCCCATGCGCGGCACGACGCCGGGCGCTATGCCCTCCTCCATGGACGTGAGTCGCTCCGACACCATCTGCCGGGCGCGGAAGATGTCCGTGCTCCAGTCAAAGGTGATGTAGACAAACGACAGGCCCGCGGACGAGACGGAGCGCACGGTTTCCACGCCGGGCAGGCCGTTCATCGTGGTTTCCAGCGGGAAGGTGATCAGCTGCTCGACCTCCTCGGCGGCCATGCCGCCGGCCTCGGTCATCACGGTGACGGTAGGCTTGTTGAGGTCGGGAAAGACGTCGACGGGCGTGCGCGAAAGCGTCCACGCGCCGTAGAACATCAGCACCACGCTGGCGATGATGACCAGCAGGCGGTTGGCCAGGCTGTTGACGAGAAGCCATTTGAACATGTGAATGGCTCCTGTCAGCGGATCTGATTGACCAGGGTCGCGCCTTGCGTTGCGACGCGGTCACCGGCCTGCAGGCCGGAAGTCACCGCCACCTGGGCACCGTCCAGCGGCGCCGTCGTGACCACGCGCGGCTCCAGCCGTTCGGGCCCGGTCTTGACCCAGACGATGTCCTGGTTCGCGGGGTTGCGCATCAGCGCGGCCGCGGGCACGGCAATGCCCTTGACCGTCGACCGGCTCTGCACGAAGACCTTGACCGGCTGGCCCAGCGCCAGCGTGGCCAGCGCCTCGCCCTGGGCGCGGA
>JBBKVU010000425.1:0-9848 GCA_037968595.1 Comamonas sp. | reverse complement strand
CACCTTCACGCCGCCCGCAGGCATGGAAACGCGCCACTGGCCGGCCGTCATGGGCGTGGACGACAGCTTTTATTTCAAGCCCGATGCCGGCCAGCTGCTGGGCTCGCCGGCCAACGCCGATCCGACCACGCCGCACGACGTGGTGCCCGAGGAAATCGATGTCGCGACGGGAATTTTCCACATCGAGGAAAATACCACGCTGCAGATCCGCCGGCCCACGCATACCTGGGCCGGCCTGCGTTCGTTTGTCTCCGATGGCGAGCTGGTCATAGGCTGGGACGCCGCGCCCGAGCCCGCCCAGCCGGGTTTTTTCTGGGTCGCGGCACAGGGCGGCTACGGCATACAGACCGCCTATGCCGCGGGGCTGCTGGCGCGCAATCTGCTGCTGGGCGAGGCGCTGGACGTCGGCCTGGCGGCCGAAGGCGTGCTGCCCGAAAGACTGTCGCCGGCCCGACTGCGCTGACGATCATTGAACTTATCCACATTTTTATCCACAGGTTCGCGCAAGCGGCGCCGGCGCTGCGGCGGGTGCCGTCACATGCATGCCATACGCCTGTCATCCCGGGCCCCTAGAGTCGTGCTTTTTTGCAAACGGGAACGAGATGAACACGTCGAAGACAGTGGTGGCGGCTTTTCTGGCAATCAGTCTGGCTGCATGCGGTGGTGACAACGAGGGCGGCAGTCCTGCCGATCCGAGTACGCCCACGCAGCCCACACCCGAGACACCGGCACCGGAGCAGCCCCAGCCCGAGACGCCCGAGACCGTGGCCAAGGTCTACCTGGACGAGAGCTTCGAGGGCCTGACGGCGCTGCCCGCCGGCTGGTCGGCGCTGGCCGCCAACCGCGGCACGGTGGCGGTGCGCAACGGCAGCCTCTACATCGACGGCCGCGCCAACGACACCGCAATGACATCGGTGGCGCTGCCGGCGTCGCTGCAGGAGCTGAGCAACTACCGCATCGACGTGGTGTTCACGCTCGAGTCGCCCAACAACACCGGGCGCTGGGGCAGCGTGATGTACCGCACCTCGAGCGCCAGCGGCACCATTCCCTACGACCCGTACTACCAGTTCGCGATCCGCGCCAATGCGACGGCCGCCAACGGCACCGAGTTCGCGCTGCGCAAGGGCGGCAGCTGGGCTGTGGCGGGCACCAAGGCCTTCACCGAGGCCATCGATCCCGCCAAGACCTATACCGCGACCGTGATCGTGCACGGCAACCGCGTGCGCCAGTACCTGAACAACACGCTGACGCACGACATGACGCTGGATGCGGCGCTGGCCAAGGGCGGCATAGGCCTGCAGACCGCGGGCACCGTGATGCGCGTCGACAGCATCAAGGTGACCGAGCAGCTGAGCGCGCTGCCCGACGTCAGCAAGGTGATTGCCGTGCAGGACACGGGCACGCGCGCCGCGATGGCGCCCACGCTGGTGCAGCCCATGGCGGCGCGCACCCAGCTGGCCGGCAGCGGCGCGAGCAATGCGCTGTTTCGCATCGACAGCAGCCTGAACCTGCGCAGCGACAGCGGCGAAAGCCTGGCCTCGCTGGCCCACTACCTCGCGCAGACCGATCGCCTGACGATTCCCGTGCTGCGCATTGCCGATAGCGCGACCGTGAGCGCGCTGGCGGCCTTTGCGGTGCAGAACGATCTGGGCGACGTGACGCTGCTGTCTGACAACGTCGAGCTGCTGGCGCAGGCGCGCCAGGCGATCCCGGCGGTGCGTACGGCGGTCGATTTCTCGGCCTTGTCCTCGCTGGGCAATACCTCTAAGGACATTCTGCAGGTGGTCGGCGCCACCAACCGCGCCAAGGCCAAGATCGCGGTGCTGCCCGCGGCCATGACCAACCGCACGACCGTCGCCCATCTGCAGCGCCTGCTGCTCACGCCCTGGGCGGTGTCCAGCGCGGCAACGCCCGCCGCGGCCGCCGAGGTGCTGGTCACCGGCGTCAACGGCGTGATTGCCGCCGACGCGGGCGTCTACACGGCGGTGCTCAGGAAGCTGCCGGCGCATACGTTGCTGCGCAAGCCGCTGGTCACCGGCCACCGCGGCATGCCGTCGACCACCGACGAGAATACGCTTGAAGGCGCGCAGGCAGCCGTTGCCGCGGGCGCGGATGCGGTCGAGAACGACATCTACATGACCACGGACAAGCACCTGGTCATCATGCATGACGACACCGTCGACCGCACCACCACCGGCAAGGGACGCATAGAGACCATGACGCTGGCCGAAGTCAAGGCGCTCAAGACCAAGGTCAGCGGCTATACGGTGCCCACGCTGCAGGAGTTCTTCACGGCGTTCAAGGGCCGCAACGTAAGCCACTTCATCGAGCTCAAGAGCACCACGGCCGGCATCGTGCCGCTGCTCAAGCAGGAACTCGAGAAGGCCGGCGTCAAGGATCAGGTGGTCGCGATCTCGTTCAGCGGCGACCAGCTCAACCGCATGGCCGCGACGCTGCCCGAGATCAGTACCGGCTTTCTCAACAGCAATGTCGACACCGGCGACGTGGGCGTGAGTCTGCGCAACATCCTCAACGCCACGCAGCTCTATTCGTCGACCTACAACCCGTCTTACGGCAGCGGCCCGACGCAGGCGACCATGGAAGCCGCCAAGCACCGCGGCATCACGTTCTGGCCCTGGACGGTCAACAACCAGAGCGATTTCCACCGCCTCTACAGCTACGGCACGCACGGCATCACCACCGATTTCGCGCATTGGGCCAAGGACTTCCCGGTGGCCATCACGGCCGCCACGTCGGCAACGGCGGCGGTGGGCGCGGCGTTCAGCGTGCCGGTCGCGCTGACTTCGCAGATCGGCGCCGCCAGCGCCGGCAGCAGCAACCCGCTGGTGGTGCTTGATGGCGCGCCCGCGCACACCGTGGCGGCCAACGGCAGCGTGACCTTCACCGCGCCGGGCACGGCCACGGTGCTGCCCGGCTACACCTACAAGATGGGTGACGGCAGCTACAGCTATACGATCTTCGCCAAGCCCATGACCGTGACGGTGAAGTAAGACGCGACGGGCGCCAGCAAAAAAGGCCCCCATGCCTCAGGACATGGGGGCCTTTTTCATCTCCGGCGGCGCGCAACCTTCGAAGTTATCCACATTTTTATCCACAGATTTCCGGGAGCGGCGGCGTGCGCCGCAGGTGGATCAGCAGCGTGGCATCACAGCAGCGCCGAACGCGCAAAGCGCACCACGGTCACACCCGCGCGTGCCTGGCGCACCGACGGCATGACGAGCACGCAGTCGTCGTAAGGCGTGGCCACGGGCTCGCCATCGTTGTCGCCAATCACCGTGCCGGCCTGGGCGAAGCGCTCCAGGCCCGTGAACGGCGCGTTGAAGCGAAAGCCCTGGCTCTTGGCAACCACGGGGCCGGTCACGGTCAGCGCGAACTGCTCGGCCGGAGCCGGCAGGCGCCAGCCGGGCAGCAGGCGCTGGGCTTCGGCGTCATCGATGATCTCGGATGCCAGCAGGAAGCGCAGGCACTGGTCCTGGGCCACGGCCCGGCTGGCCGGGTCGCCGTGGAAGCCGCATTCAACCAGCAGCGAGCGTGAGTCGCCGACTTCCTCGTCGGCCAGGCCAAAGCGGCCGTAGTCGCGCAGGCGCGTGCCGTCCTTGTGGCCGGCGTCGACGACGATGTGCGCGGGCGCGCCCATCTGCTTGGCCAGCACCAGGTTGCGCGGCTGCACGCCCGTGAGCAGCAGCGGCGCCGAAGGCTCGTGCATCGAGTGCAGGTCGAGCAGCCAGTCGACCTGGCGCACGAACGGGCGCAGCGCGGCGGCGCGACGGCGTTCGTTGGTGTCGCCGGCATCGATGCGTGCGTCGCTCCACTGGCGGTTCAGGTCTTCGTCGGTAAAGCGCGATGCATCGTGGGCGCTGGCATCGAAGCGATCAAACGCGTCGAGGTTGGCGAACACCAGCGTCAGCGTGCCCTGCAGCGGGCGCAGGCCGGCTTCCAGCAGGCCCTTGAGCGCCCAGGCGCCGCACAGCTCGTTGCCGTGCACCAGCGCCGAGATCATCACCTGGCGGCCCGGCAGGCCGGAGTCGAAATGCCAGACGCCTTCGGTGCCGGTGTTGCCCGCGCGCCAGGCGCTGATGTCGGGTGCCGGCAGTTCAAATTGCAGTGCGCTCATCGCTCACTCTTCGATATGGGCGAACTCGACAATCTTGGCGTACTTGGCGATTTCGCCGTCGATGAACTTGCGCGGGTCGACCTTCTGGTCCATGACCGTCGAGCCCGTCGCGGCCAGCTTCTTGCGGAACTCGGCCGAGGCCAGCGTGTCGCTCAAGGCCTTCTTGAGCTTGTCCTGGATGGGCTTGGGCATGTTGGCAGGACCCATCATCGCGAACCAGGAACCCAGGTCCACGTTCTTGAAAGCCGGATTTTCAGCCAGTGCCGGGATATCGGGCGTGATGGCCGAACGCTTGGCTTCGGTCGTACCCAGGGCAATGACCTTGCCCGACTGGATCTGGGGCAGGCCGCTGGAGAGCACGAACACGCCGTATTCGATGTTGTTGCCGACCAGGTCGGTGGTCAGCGGCGCCACACCGCGGTAGGGGATGTGGGTGATCTTCAGGTTGCCCTGTTCCTGCAGGGTTTCACCGGCAAGGTGCAAAGCCGTGCCCACGCCCGAGCTGCCGTAGCTGAACTTGCCGGGGTTCTTGGACACGGCGGCAATGAATTCGGCGGTGTTCTTCACGCCGGCCTTTTGCGAAGCGACCAGCACCATGGGCTGCGAAGCCACCAGGCCCAGGGCGGTGAAGTCCTGGATCGAGTACTTCACGCTCTTGTTGATCAGGCGGGCAATGGCCAGTTCGTTGTTGGCGCCGACCATGATGGTGTAGCCATCGGGAGCGGCCTTGGCAACCTTTTGCGCGCCGATCGCGCCACCGGCGCCACCCAGGTTCTCGATCACGACGGGCTGGCCCAGGCGCGTGGAGAGTTCGGTGCCGACCATGCGACCGATCAGGTCGGTGCTGCCGCCCGGCGGATAGCCGATGACCATGGTGATCGGCTTGCTGGGGTAGGAAGCGTCGGCGAAGGCGGAACCGGCAGCCAGAAGGGCGATGCCGCAGGCCAGGGCGGTGCGGCGCAGGATAGAAGTATTTTGCATGAGCTGATTCCTTATTGGGATAACCCTGATTGTCAAAAGACCCAGGGCCCGACTTGGTGCCATAACGGCACGAGGCCGTGCCGTTGTAGCACATTTGTAACAATTAGCGCTGTGTCACACGGCGCCAGAATTCTTCCGCTGCCGGAGTCAGTCGCCGCTTGGGTCGGTACATGCGCACGTCGAAGCGCACTTCCATGTTGCGGCTGCCGGCGAGCGCCAGGCGCCTGGCCTTGCAATCCGCATGCGCCATCGACCACGGCAGCCAGGCCACGCCCAGGCCCTTGTGCACGTATTCGTACTGCGCATCGGCCGAATCGCATTCAAGAATGCGGTGCAGCCGCGGCGCATCGGGGTTCTGCGACAGATGGTCCTCGACCAGCCGGCCCAGCGCCATGCGGTGGGGATAGGCGAGGTAGGGCACGCTGCCGGGCGCGGCAAAGCTGTGCAGCGCCTGGCCTGCGGCATTGGCGCGCGAGACCGGCACCAGCCGGTCGCTGGCAATGTGCACATGGCTGAACTGGCGCGCATCGAGCCGCACGGCAATCGCCGGGTGGTGATAGATCAGCGAGAAATGGATTTCGTCCTGCTCCAGCATGGACACGGTTTCATGCAGCGTGCGCGTGAACACTGTCAGCGGGCTGGTCTGCAGCAGCGGCCCCAGGCGCAGCAGCCAGTCGGCAACAATGGTGCGCGCCAGCGTGCGGCCCGTGACCAGCGTGATGCTCTGCGCCTGCAGGCCCGCAATGGTCTGCAGTTCCTCGTGCGACTGCGCGAGCGTGCGCGTCAGCAGCCCGCAGGTTTCAAGAAAGGCTTCGCCCGCGGGAGTGAGGCGCACCGGGCTGCTGCCCGGCGAGACCAGCGGCGTGCCGGTCCAGGCCTCAAGCGCGCGTATGCGCCGTCCGAACGCCGGATGGGTCACGTGGCGCAATTCGGCGGCGCGCGTGAAGCTGCGCTCCTGCGCCAGCATGATGAAGTCTTCCAGCCACTTGATCTGCATAACCAGTACCTTGCTTAACGCAGCATGGTATTGACCATTGCCCACATCCCATGAAACTGGCGTGCCCCAGGCCAGGGGCAGCGAGCAAGGGCCGCCCCGCAGCGAGGCTGCCGTCCCCCTCCACCGAAGGTTGAGAGGGGGAAGCCGCGCAAGCGGCTCAGGGGGTGCTGCATATCAGCCGCGCGCTTCTAGCGCCGCCTGTTGCAGGGTTTCACGTGTCGCCTGTGCCTGGGCGCGTGCGGCCTGGGCGAAGTCGGTGCCCGACGAGGCATAAAGAATGGCGCGCGACGAGTTGACGATGATGCTGCCGTGTTCGCGCAGCCCGGCCTTGACGGTGGCCACGGCGTCGCCGCCCTGGGCGCCGACGCCGGGAATCAGCAGCGGCAATGTCGGGGCAATCTCGCGCACGCGCTCGATTTCATGCGGGCGCGTCGCGCCGACCACCAGGCCCAGCTGGCCGTTGAGGTTCCACGGGCCCTGGGCCAGCGCGGCCACATGCTCGAACACCTTGGGGTTGCCGGGCACATCGGCCAGCGTGCGCGCCTGCAGGTCGTCGCCGCCCGGGTTGGAGGTGCGGCACAGCAGGAAAGCGCCCTTGCCTTCGTACTTCAGATAGGGCGCGACCGAGTCGAAACCCATGAAAGGCGACAGGGTCACGGCGTCGGCGCCATAGCGCTCGAAAGCTTCCTTGGCGTACTGCTCGGCCGTGGAGCCGATGTCGCCGCGCTTGGCGTCGAGAATCACCGGCACATGGGGGGCGACGGCGCGCATGTGGGCCATCAGCCGCTCGAGCTGGTCTTCGGCGCGGTGGGCGGCGAAGTAGGCGATCTGCGGCTTGAACGAGTTCACCAGATCGGCAGTGGCATCGACGATGGCGGCGCAGAAGTCGAAAATTTTCGAGGCATCGCCCTGCATCGCAGCAGGAAAGCGGTTGGGTTCGGGATCGAGACCCACACACAGCATGGATTGGTTTTGCGAGCCGGCGTTGCGCAGCATGTCGAGGAAAGTCATGGGGCGGGATTTTAAGGCACGGCAAGAAAAAAGCCCCGGCGGGCCGGGGCTTAGGGCAGGGCGCTACATGGCAATCAGCCGTTGGCGCGTTTTTCCAGGATTTCAAAGGCCGGCAGGGTCTTGCCTTCAAGCACTTCGAGGAAGGCTCCGCCGCCGGTCGAGATGTAGCCGACCTGGTCTTCGATACCGTACTTGGCAATTGCCGCGAGCGTGTCGCCACCGCCGGCAATGCTGAACGCCGACGATTCGGCAATTGCCTGGGCAATGGTGCGCGTGCCGTTCTCGAAGGCCGCGAACTCGAACACGCCCACCGGGCCGTTCCAGACAATGGTGCCGGCGGCCTTGAGCTGCTCGGCCAGGCGGGCCGCGGTCTCGGGGCCGATGTCGAGGATCAGGTCGTCATCGGCGACATCGGTGGCGGCCTTGATGGTCGCGGGCGCATCGGCGGCAAACGTCTTGGCCACGACCACGTCGGTGGGAATCGGCACCTGGGCGCCGCGCGCGGCCATGGCGTCGATCACCGCCTTGGCCTGGGCCACGAGGTCGGGCTCGGCCAGCGACTTGCCGATCTTCAGGCCTGCAGCCAGCATGAACGTGTTGGCGATGCCGCCGCCGACGATCAGCTGATCGACCTTGCTGGCCAGCGCTTCGAGGATGGTGAGCTTGGTCGAGACCTTGGAGCCGGCAACGATGGCCACCAAAGGCTGGGCGGGCGCGGCCAGCGCCTTTTGCAGCGCGTCGATTTCCGCCGACAGCAGCGGGCCGGCGCAGGCGATGGGCGCGAACTGGGCAATGCCGTAGGTCGTGCCTTCGGCGCGGTGGGCCGTGCCGAACGCATCGTTGACAAAGATGTCGCACAGCGCGGCCAGCTTCTTCGCCAGCGCTTCCTGGTTCTTCTTCTCGCCGACATTGACGCGGCAGTTTTCCAGCAGCACGACCTGGCCGGGCTGCACCTGCACGCCATCGACCCAGTCGGCGACCAGCGGCACCTCGCGACCCAGCAGCTCGGACAGGCGCTTGGCGACGGGAGCCAGCGAGTCGGCGGGCTGGAACTGGCCTTCGGTGGGGCGGCCCAGGTGGCTGGTGACCATCACCGCTGCACCGGCCTTGAGCGCCATCTCGATGCATGGCACCGAAGCGCGCACGCGCGTGTCCTCGGTGATTTCACCGGCATCGCTCAGCGGAACATTGAGGTCGGCACGGATGAAAACGCGTTGGCCCTGGGCTTTGCCCTGGGCGCACAGGTCGGAGAAGCGAAGAATGTTCATGGCAGCGGATCGGCCTGGCAGCAGGCGGTGAGGGGCGTTGATGGAAAAGCGCCGCCATTGTAGGCGCCCCATGCCTATAGGGCAGGCCGTTCATCCTTCGACAGGCTCAGGACGAACGGGGAGAATCCGTTCGCCCTGAGCCTGTCGAAGGGCGTTTCAGGGCGCGGCGTGCGGGCTTGCCCGGCCCGAATTACCAACCAAGTCCAATGTGCAACGGCAAGTAAACCGCCATGCCCACGACAATGGTGCCGAGAATTCCGCGCCGCCAGAAGTAGTAGGCGCTGGCGCAGGCCACGGCCGGCAGGCGCGCGTCTAGAAGGGTCTGGATCAGCGCGCCCTGGGTGATGACCAGCTCGGGGGCGATCACCGCCGCCAGCGCGGCCAGCGGCGCGTACTTGAGGCCGCGCTTGAGCCAGTGCGGCATGGGCACTTCGCGTTCGGGAAACATGAAGAAGGCGCGCGTGAACAGCGTGATCGCGCCCAGGCCCAGGCAGGTCAGGGCAAAAAGCCACCAGGAATCCATCATGGGCGCTCCTCCTCATCGAGCGGCAGCACCGGATGGCGCTCGCCGCGCTGCGGGTCGGGGGCGCGCAGCGTGGCCGGGCCGGCGCGCCAATCGCGCAGCCGGCGGTCGGTGTTTTCCAGCATCAGGCCCACGGCCACGGAAGCGGCAATCGCCGCCAGGATGTTGAGCTTGAGCGGCAGTGCAAAAGCGGCCACGGCAACGGCCGCGGCCACGCCGGTCGCGGCCCAGGTCGTGCGGTCGGTGAGCATGGAATACAGCACGCCCAGCAGCGCCAGCACGCCCGCGAAGCCCAGGCCCCAGGACAGCGGCACCTGGTCGGCCAGGAAGATGCCGGCCACCGAGAAGCCTTGCCACACCAGCCAGTTGGTCGACGCCGCGCCCCAGAAATAGGACAGCTGCTCGGGGCTGCGCTGGCCGTCGGGGTAGCGCTTGAGAAACGCGACAAAGATCACGTCGCCGCTGAAATAGCTCACGGCCAGCCGGTGGCGGCGCGCGAGGTGGGCGAAGTACACGCGCCACATGCTGCTCAGGATCACGAAGCGCAGGTTCACGCAGACCGCGGTGAACCACACCACCCACAGCGGCGCGCCGGCAATCATCAGCGGCAGCACGGCCAGCTGGGCGCTGCCCGCGTAGACCACAAAGGACATCAGCAAGGCCATGGAGACGGTCATGCCGCTCTTGACCATGGCCACGCCCGTGACCAGCGCCCAGGCGGCAATGCCCAGCGAGACGCCGCTCATGTCCTGCATGCCCTGGCGAAAGCCCGGCTCGCGCGCAATGCCCAGCGCGCGGCGTGCCACGACGCCGAGTTCGGAGCCGGATTGCGGAAGCTGGCTCATGGCGCAGCTTCGAGCTGCGCGCCCACGGGCAGCGCAAAGCCGTGCAGGAAGTCGCCCGCGGCCAGGCGCTTGCCGCCCGCGCGCTGCA
>JBBKVU010000424.1:0-6454 GCA_037968595.1 Comamonas sp. | reverse complement strand
GCGCCAGCCGCGCCGCGGTCATGGGCCCGGCATGAGCGCGCAGCCTCTGCCCCCGGGGCCGCGCTGGCTTCGCCCGCTGAATTTCTTTCAGGCCGGGCTTACGCCAGCGGCGCCGGTGCTGGCGCGCCTGGCGGCACGCTATGGAGATCCCTTTCGCGTGTCGTATTTTTCGCGCCCGGTCACCTTCACCGGCAATCCCGAGGCGCTGCGGGCGATCTACACCGCCAGCCCCGACTGCTTTGACGTCTGGGGCGGGAGCTTCATAGAGCCGGTGTTCGGTGCGAGTTCGGTGGTGGTGATCTCGGGCGAGCGCCATCGTCAGGACCGCAACATCCTAGCGCCGGCGTTCAGCGGGCCGGCGATGCGCGCCTATGGCGAAACCATGGCCGCGGTGGCCGAAGAGAAGATGGCCCAGGTCGATGTCGGAAAGCCGTTTCGCATGCTTGATGTGACCCAGCGCATCACGCTGGACATCATGATACGGGTGGTGTTCGGCATGCAGGACGAGGCGCGCATCAGGCGCACGCGTGCGGCGCTGCTCGAGCTGATCGCGTCATTGCATGTGATCCTGTTCCTGTTTCCGTCGGCACGCCGCGTTCTGGCCAGCCATGGCCCCTGGGCCAGGAACCAGCGCGCGGTCGACGCCTTGAGCGCGCTGCTGCGCGAGCAGATGCGCGCGCGCCGCGCGTCGGCCACGCCGGGGCAGGATCTGCTGGGCCGGATGCTGGCGGCGCGCTATGACGACGGCTCGGCCATGGGCGAGGCGCAGGTCCTCGATCAGCTGCGCGGACTGCTTTTTGCCGGGCATGAGGCGACTGCCACCGTGCTGGCCTGGATCTTCCATTGGCTGGGGCGCGAGCCGGCGGTGTTCGAGCGCGTGGCGCAGGAGATCGACGAGCTGGGGGCCGAGCCCGCGCCCGAAGCGCTGGCCACCCTCCCTTATCTCGAAGCGGTCTGCAAGGAGTGTCTGCGCCTTTATCCGCCGGTGGTCGATCCGGCGCGCGTCGTGCGTGCGCCGTTCGAGTTGCTCGGCTATAAGATTCCTGCCGGCGAGGTGCTGCGCGCGTCTAGCGCGCTGCTGCATTCCCGGCCCGAGCTCTATCCCGAGCCCCAGCGTTTCTGGCCCGAGCGCTTTCTTGAACACCGCTATTCGCCGTTCGAGTACATCCCTTTCGGCGGCGGTGCGCGCCGCTGCCTGGGCGCGGCGTTTGCCATGTATGAGATGAAGGTCGTGGTCGCAACCATACTGCGCGGCCATCGCCTGCGCTTGCTGAGCACCCGGCCCGTGGCGCACGCGCGCCGCGCGCTGAGCCTGGGTCCGGAAGGCGGCATTCCCATGGTCGTGCAGGAGCGGCGGCGCGGACCGCAGTGAATGGTCTGCGCGCGGCGGGGAGTTGTGTTGCGCCGCACAATCGGCGGGTCTGCTTTTCTCCTGCTCTGGTCATGTCTTCCCCTACGAGCGGCGCCGCGCCGCAAGCATCCTGGGTCGTGCGCGGCACGCCTGCCTACCGCCGCATCAGCCTGGCGCTGTTTCTCGCCGGCTTTGCCACGTTCTCGCTGCTGTACTGCGTGCAGCCGCTGCTGCCGGCGTTTGTCGCTCACTTTGGCGTCACGCCTGCGGCCAGCGCGCTGTCGCTGTCGCTGACCACGGGGTGTCTTGCGGTGTCCATCGTGCTGGCCGGCGCGTTGTCCGAAGGACTGGGCCGGCGCGGGCTGATGTTTGTCTCCATGCTGCTGGCCGCGGTCTGCAATCTGGTGGCCAGCGTGGTTCCGGGCTGGGAAGCGCTGCTGGCGGCGCGCGCGCTTGAAGGCTTTCTGCTGGGCGGCGTGCCGGCCGTGGCCATGGCCTACCTGTCCGAGGAAATAGAGCCCCGCGGTCTGGGCTTTGCAATGGGCCTCTATGTCGGCGGCTCGGCGCTGGGCGGCATGCTCGGGCGCGTGGCCATGGGCGTGATGACCGAATACGTCGACTGGCACATGGCCCTGGCTGCGCTGAGCCTGGTCAATCTGTTCGCGGCCATAGGCTTCTACCTGCTGCTGCCCGCGTCGCGCAATTTCGTGCGCAAGTCGGGCCTGGGCGCGGCCTACCACCTGCAGGCCTGGGGCCGGCATCTGGCCCAGCCCGGCCTGCTGTGGCTGTTCCTGATCGGCTTCGGCCTGATGGGCGTGTTTGTCAGCATCTACAACTATGTCGGCTTCCTGCTGGCCGGCGCCCCGCATGCGCTGAGCCCGCTGCAGATCAGCCATGTGTTCTATGCCTACCTGTTTGGCGTGGTGGCCTCGCCCGTGGCCGGCGCGCTGGCCGACCGTTTCGGGCGCGCGCCGGTGCTGCTCAGCGGCGTGGCGCTGATGGCGTTGGGCGTGCTGCTGACCTTGATGGCGCAGCTCGCGGCCATCGTGCTGGGCATTGCGCTGCTGACCATGGGCTTCTTCACCGCGCATTCGGTGGCCAGCGGCTGGGTGGGCCGGCTTGCGACCCAGGCCAAGGGCCATGCGTCGTCGCTGTACCTGCTGGGCTACTACCTGGGCTCCAGCCTGCTGGGCGCGGGCGGCGGCTGGTTCCTGCAGCACACAGGCTGGCCGGGACTGGTGGCCAGCATGCTGGTGCTGCTGGCCGCGGTGTTGCTGCTGGCGCTGCGGGTGCGGCACCTGGCGCCCAAGGCAAGGCCAGCTGGGTCGGTGTAGGCAGGGCGTTCATCCTTCGACGAGCTCAGGACGAACGGGGGCGGGCAGCATGCGGCCAGCTTTTTAGTACAATGCCTGCTTTCCGAGGAGCGTTGCAGCGCACCCCGCACCCATCAGGTGACCGGCGGTGCGTGAGGCTCGGAACCCGCCGCGCGGCTTTTGCCCCGGTGTCAGCAACGACGCTCACCCACGTCGTCTGTGCGGTGAGTGTCTTCCCCCAGAGCGTGGTTTTGCCATCCGTAACGGAGAAAACCATGAACGCAGCTATCCCCCTGAACCCCGTTGAATCGGCGATTGCCGACATTTCCCTGGCCAATTGGGGCCGCAAGGAAATCAAGATTGCCGAGACCGAAATGCCCGGTCTGATGGCGATCCGCGAGGAATTCGCCGCCGTTCAGCCGCTCAAGGGCGCGCGCATCACCGGCTCGCTGCACATGACCATCCAGACGGCCGTGCTGATCGAGACGCTGCAGGCCCTGGGCGCGCAGGTGCGCTGGGCCTCGTGCAACATCTTCTCGACGCCGGACCACGCGGCCGCGGCGATTGCCGCCGGCGGCACGCCGGTGTTCGCCATCAAGGGCGAGTCGCTGGCCGACTACTGGGACTACACCCACCGCATCTTCGACTTCGGCCCCAAGGGCAGCGAAGGCGAAGGCCCGAACATGATTCTCGACGATGGCGGCGATGCCACCATGCTGATGCACCTGGGCCAGAAGGCCGAGAAGGACTTGTCGGTGCTGGCCAACCCCGGCAGCGAAGAGGAAGTCATCATGTTTGCCGCGATCAAGGCCAAGCTGGCCGTGGACGGCACCTGGTACACGCGCAAGTCGGCGCAAATCATCGGCGTGACCGAAGAGACCACCACCGGCGTGCACCGCCTCAACGAGATGTCGGCCAAGGGCACGCTGCTGTTCCGGGCGATCAACGTCAACGACTCGGTCACCAAGAGCAAGTTCGACAACCTGTACGGCTGCCGCGAATCGCTGGTTGACGGCATCAAGCGCGCCACCGACGTGATGATTGCCGGCAAGGTGGCCGTGGTCGCCGGCTACGGTGACGTGGGCAAGGGCTGCGCCCAGGCGCTGCGCGCGCTGAGCGCCCAGGTCTGGGTCACGGAAATCGACCCGATCAACGCCCTGCAGGCCGCAATGGAAGGCTACAAGGTCGTGACCATGGAATGGGCCGCAGACAAGGCCGACATCTTCGTCACCACCACCGGCAACCGCGACATCATTCGCCACGAGCACATGCTGGCCATGAAGGACCAGGCCATCGTCTGCAACATCGGTCACTTCGACAACGAAATCGATGTCGCTTCGATTGAAAAGTACGAGTGGGAAGAAATCAAGCCCCAGGTCGACCACATCAAGTTCCCCGACGGCAAGAAGATCATCCTGCTGGCCAAGGGTCGCCTGGTGAACCTGGGCTGCGCCACCGGCCACCCCAGCTTCGTGATGAGCGCTTCGTTTGCCAACCAGACGATTGCCCAGATCGAGCTGTTCACCAAGCCCGACGCCTATGAAGTCGGCAAGGTCTACGTGCTGCCCAAGCTGCTGGATGAAAAGGTCGCGCGCCTGCACCTGAAGAAGGTCGGTGCGATGCTGACCGAACTCACCGAAGGCCAGGCCGCCTATATCGGCGTGTCCAAGCAAGGCCCTTACAAGCCAGAAACCTACCGCTACTAAAAGCGGACCAGGCCATGCCGCTTGCCGGCATGGTCGCTGATTTCCTTTCGTCCCTTGACGGGGCGACTTTGCCGCCGGCCCCTGTGCCGGCGGTAGCGATTCCATTTTTAAGACGGATTAACTCCATGCGTGCCGATCAATTGCTTGTAGACCAGGGCCTGGCGGCTTCCCGCGCCCAAGCCCAGCGCCTGATCGCCTCGGGCGTCGAGTGGCGTACCGCGGCCACGGGCCTGTGGCAGGCCATCAAGAAGAACAGCGAAGACCTCAGCGAGGACGCCGAGCTGCAGCTGCTGGATCAGGCCGCGGCGCGCTACGTGTCGCGCGGCGGCCTCAAGCTCGAAGGCGCGCTGGCAGCGTTCAAGGTCACGCCGCAGGGCAAGTGGTGTCTCGACGTGGGACAGTCCACGGGCGGCTTCACCGACTGCCTGCTGCAGCAGGGCGCCGAGCGCGTGGTGGGCGTCGACGTGGGCCATGACCAGCTCAATCTGACGCTGCGCGGCCACGAGAAGATCGTCTGCCTGGAGCGCGTCAATGCGCGCACGCTCGATGTCGACACGCTGCTCGAGGCGGGTGCGTTTGAAGGCGCGCCCGATGACTCCCAGCAGTTCGACCTGATTGTCGGCGACCTGTCGTTCATCTCGCAGACGCTGGTGCTGCCGGCCGTGGTGCCGTTTCTCGCGCCCGCGGGCGATCTGGTCATGCTGGTCAAGCCCCAGTTCGAACTCCAGCCCGAGCACATCGGCAAGGGTGGCATGGTGCGCGACACGGCCTCGTATGCCGTGGTCGAGACGCGCATCCGCGAATGTCTGGCCGAGCTGGGCCTGGAAGTGCGCGGCTGGATGGACAGCCCCATCACCGGCGGCGACGGCAACCGGGAGTTCTTCGTGCACGCACGGAGGAGCGCATGACACCGGCCAGTTCCTTTCCCATCAGCTACGAGTTCTTCCCGCCCAAGACGCCCGAGGGCGCGGAAAAGCTGCGCGCCGTGCGCCAGCAACTGGCCGTGCGCCGGCCCGAGTTCTGCTCGGTGACCTATGGCGCGGGCGGCTCGACCCAGTCGGGCACCTTCCGCCTGGTGCAGGAAATCCAGCAGGAAGGCCTGAGCGCGGCCTCGCACTTCTCGTGCGTGGGCGCGTCGCGCGAAAGCGTGCGCACCGAGCTGCGTGAGCTGCAGGCCATGGGCATCTCGCGCCTGGTCGCGCTGCGCGGCGATCTGCCTTCGGGTTACGGTCTGGGCGGCGAATTCCAGTACGCCAGCGATCTGGTGGCTTTCATTCGCGCCGAGTTCGGCGCCGCCTTCCATATCGAAGTCGCGGCCTATCCCGAGATGCACCCCCAGGCGCGCTCGCCCGACGCCGACCTGCAGGCGTTTGCCGCCAAGGTCCAGGCCGGTGCCGACTCGGCAATCACCCAGTACTTCTACAACGCCGACGCCTACTTCCGCTTTGTCGACAGCGCGCGCGCGCTGGGTCTGGACGTTCCCGTCGTGCCGGGCATCATGCCCATCACCAGCTCGACGCAGCTGTTGCGCTTTTCCGACGCCTGCGGCGCGGAAATCCCGCGCTGGATCCGTCTGCGCCTGCAAGGCTATGGGGATGACACTGCCTCCATCAAGGCTTTTGGCTTGGACGTGGTGAGCGAATTGTGCGAACGTCTGCGCAGTCAAGGTGCACCCAGCCTGCACTTCTACACCATGAACCAGAGCGCAGCCGTGCTGGCCATTGCCCAGCGGCTGGGCTTGTAAACATTGCGGCAGCCAGGCATTGCGGTGGCCGGCGCTCCGGCGGTCGGCGCTCCTGCCGCAATTCCAGGAAGAAACAATGGATGAAAGCAAATACCGCCCCTCGCGGTGGACCCGCTGGCTGGGTCTGGTCAGTGTCTCGCTGTGGCTTGCGGCCTGCGCGCCGCTGCCCGTGGCCCAGGAGCCCGAAGAAGCGCTGACGACCTGCAGCGTGCCGGTGGGCGGCGGTGAGGGCGATACCACGACCCAGCCCTGTCCAGAGCCTGCCGCGTCGCTGCAGCCGGCCGATCCCTTCGAGCGACCCGCACGCCCCCTGCCGCGGCCCACCGGCACGCTGCAGGTC
>JBBKVU010000423.1:0-8637 GCA_037968595.1 Comamonas sp. | reverse complement strand
TTGGTGTTGGCCACGACCAAGGCGAAAGTGTCGGTGACACTGGGGCCATGGCCGTCTGCGGCAGTCACCTCGATACTGAGCGTGCCAACATCGCTATTGGTCGGCGTGCCGCTGAAGGTACGCGTGACCGCATCAAAGCTCAGCCAGGTCGGCAGGGCTGCGCCGCCCGTCAACGTCGCGCTGTAGCTGAGCGTGTCGCCCGAGTCCCCATCGATAAATGTACCGACGGCAAACTGGAAGTTGAACGCCGCATCTTCTGTTGCGTTCTGGTCTGCAAGAGGGCTGGCCAGTGTGGGTGCGTCATTGAAGGCGGTCACGTTCAACGTGATGGTTCCATTGACCGGACCCACGCCAGCGGCGTCGCGCACCTGCGTTGTGATGGTGACGTTCTGGTCCCAGTTCGCGGCGGGTGTGAACGCCACGGACGCCAGCGCCGCATTCACGTCGGTCTGCGTCCCCGTGACCGTCCAGACGCCGGCGCTGAAGGTGGAGGTCGCGGCGCCGAACGTTCCCACGGTCAGCGCGCCAGCCGCCGCATTGCCCAGCGTGAGCGTCGCGGTGAGCGTGTCGCCGAAGTCGGCATCGCTGATGACGATGTCATTCAGCGCCACGTTGGCACCCTGGTCCTCGGTAAAGGACAAGGTCTGGGCGAGGTTGGTCGCCGTCGGGGCGACATTCACGGTCACCACGGAGCCGGAGCCGTTGGTGACGGGCGTCTGGGCCGCGGCCATGCGGGTGCCGGTACCCAGGGCCGTGACATCCGTGTCTCCATCTATGGACAGTTCATAAGCCTGCCCATTCGCCAGTCCCGTCGTATCGTTGAAATAGGCGTTGATGACGTAAGTCTCGGACTGTGCGTCGTTGACGACGATGTTCAGGCCGGAGAAGGTTATGGTGTTGGAACCGGCGTTGTAGGTGCCTGTGACATTGGCCGCATCGGCGCCGTTCAGCCGCCAGGTGACCTTGGAGAAATCGCCGGATCCCGAAGTGTGGACCACGAGGTTGCTGACCTGCAGCGCGACACCATCGCCGCCGCCGCCATCGGTCAGCTGGAAATCGAAGACATCCACGGCTTCGCTAGCCGTATCTGCCGAGGCGTGCAGGCCCACCGGTTCGGCTACGCTCGAAGCCCAGTCCAGGCTGCCATCGACATTCGTCGGAGGCGTGGAATTGTTGATGAAAATCTTGACGCGTGAACTGTAGGTGTAGTTGTTCCAGTCCATCGTATCGAAACTGACTGCCAAGTCCAGGTCGCCGTCATTGTCCACATCGCCTGCGCCAATCACCCGTCCATTTATAACGGAGCCCTCGTAGAGCGGAAATGTAGCGTCTTGGAACGCGATTCCTGCATCAGAAAAAACACCGCCGCCGGAATTCTGCAAAACAGAATACGAGAAACCATCTAGGTCGCCGTCGCCATCAATATCGCCAAAAACTCGGGGAGCGGGAAAAAGGGAGAAATCTTGCAATTCGGCTCCAAGTCCACCGGAACCATCATTGACAAACAAGCGAATTGGCGCGTTGCCGCCGATGACCCCACTGGTGAAAATTTCCGCGAATCCGTCTCCGGTGACATCCTGGGTTGCGACAAAAATGCCGTAAAGATCGCCATAGGTAGAAGTCGAAGTGAATGCCCCTGACCCATTGTTGGTCAGGATATTGCCATTGTTCTCCTCGTAGGCCACGGCATCCAGATCTCCGTCGTGATTCAGATCGGCAAGCGCCACCGACATGATGGCGCTTCCACTTGCAACGCTGGATGCCAGAGAAAAATTGCCAGCCCCGTCATTTTTGTAGGTCTGATAAGTGTTGCTGTATTTTTGCCCTACAAAGATATCTACGTCGCCATCTTCATCCAAATCTCCCACTGCGGCACCATTCACGATTCCTGTCGTGGACGAAGAGTAAGTGAAGTCACCTGTGCCATCGTTCTGCCATATTTTGACGGCTTCTTCGGATTCCTGCGTGATCAGATCCAGGTCACCATCGCCATTGACATCGACAAGCCATGACTTGACCACACGCATCGGCACCAGGGTCTGGGAGAGCGTGAAATTTCCGGCGCCATCGTTCTTCCAGATCTGGCTGCCTTGGTTTCCTGCCATCCTTTCAATGCCGACAAAAGCATCGATATCACCGTCGCCATCGATATCTGCAAACTGGACATTACTCGGTACAGAGTTATCCAATTGCTCGATGTGGTTCCAGAGGTTCTGTCCCGTCGAAAAATTGAGTGCCATGTCGAATCTCCTGCTCAGTTCGTGGTGGGCTTGATGACGCTGGCGGCGCTGCGGGCGTCTGTACGCCAGAACGCCATGTCTGCGTACTTTTCGAAGATGTCGGGCGGCAGGATGGTCTTGCGCTCCCTCGGAGCTACCTTCCGGTGCACTTGGTGCATGCCTGATACGCCCAGGGCTTCATCGAATTGCGGAGCGTCATATTCCACGTTGTCGAAGTCATGGCCTGCGAACCAGGGTTCTTCGATGAAACGGTAGACGAGCTCCAGGACCCTTTGTGGTGCACGCACCAGCAGGTCATAGTCCACCAGCAGCAGCTTGCTGGCGTGTGGGCCGTAGTAGGCCTCCTTGAGCGCGGCCCACGGGAAACCGATCAGCCGGTCATGGCGCGCCAGAGCGGCCATGCGGCTGTAAATGGTCATCCGCTCCGCTTCGCTTGAGAACAGCTTGGTGTTCTCAAATGGGTTCTGCTGCAACAGCCGTTCCAGGCTGTCCATGACCCATGGCACGTCACGCACACAGGCAATCACCTTGGCCTGCGGAAACATTTCGCGCACCAGCGGCATCTTTGCGCACCACATGCGGTTGGTGTCAAAGACAACTTCCTGCGCACGCTCGCCATGGTAGGCATCGAAAAGCCCGGAGAGAATGCGCCGACGCTGGGATTCGTCGACCAGCAGCCCGACTTCGCCACCGCTGCTCATCAGTTTGAGATTCGCCGAAACCAGGGATCCAACAGGGCTGGTCATGCTGGCATGGAAACGCGGGTTTTGCCGCAGCAATGCTGAAAGCAATGTGCTTCCAGAGCGCGGCAGACCGGAAATGAAATGGTATCTGGAGGTCATCCGGGGGGCTTTCAGGCCCGCTGGGGGCCGTCATGGTGGCGGGCTTATGGCGCCTTTGGCAGGGTCGCGGTTGTAAGCGGAGTCAATTTTAACAAATAGTAACTAATACACGTGGAACAATTTTGGCGCTGTGGTTACTGGGTTAAGCTTGGAGGATGCGCGCCCTGCGGCGTGCGCAACCCGGGAAACCGATCTATGGCGGATGCATCGCGCTTTGTTTCACGTGCTCAACGAGAACAACTTTTGGGCCATGCCGGCAAGGCGATCTGGCTGACCGGCCTGTCGGGTGCTGGAAAGACGACCATTGCAAGAGCGCTGGAGCAGCGCCTGCATGCCCAGGCAAAGCATGTCTATGTGCTTGACGGCGATGTCCTGCGCCAGGGATTGAATGCAGACCTGGGTTTTTCAGATGCCGACAGGGCCGAGAATGTGCGCCGCGCGGCGCAGGTTGCCCGGCTGCTGGTGGATGCGGGCTGCATCACCATCGTGGCCTTCATTTCTCCATTTCGGGCAGCGCGAGACGCGGCGCGGGCGCTGTTTGACTCCGGGGACTTCCTCGAGATCTTTGTGGATGCACCGCTTGCGGTGGCGGAGGCGCGCGATCCCAAAGGGCTGTACAAGCGGGCCCGGCTGGGGCAATTGCCCGACTTCACGGGGATAGACTCGGCTTATGAGCCGCCGCTGCGGCCTGAATTGGTGCTTCGCACCGACCGGCTGACGTTGAATGAGTGCGTGGAGCGCATCCTGCTGCGCCTGGAGCCGTCCGCGGCGGCCTGACCGTCTGCGCAAACGGGCTGGCGTGCGTCGAAGCGGCGTCAGGCCGGTGATGCTGCGGCCTCTGGGCCCTACACCGCGTAGCGGCTCAGCACGAGTTCCGCAGTATCGGCCGCCAGCTGCTTTTGTGCCGGTTCTCCCAGTCGCGGCTGCCCCATCGTGACCTGCGGCCAGAACGCGCTGCACTTGACCAGGCTTTCCATCTGCTGGACGACCTGCAGCGGATCGGCGGCCTGCAGCCGTCCGTCTTTTTGCGCAGCGCGCACCCAGGTGAGCAGCGCATTTTCCTTTTGCGCCAGCCGCTGCAGCATGTCCTGCGCGCGCTGTGGCGAGTGGATGGTGGCGGTGATGGCCACGCGCGCCAGATCGATGAAGTCCTCGCCGGACACCATGGCCACTTTCTGCAGCAGCAGGGCCGACAGCTGCGTATGCAGTGACAGTTCCGGGCGGTAGGCCAGATCCAGCAGCGCCACGCTGCGGTCCCACAGCTGCAGCAGGATTTCCGCAAACAGGGCTTCCTTGCTGGCGAAGTGGTTGTACAGCGTGCGCTTGGAGACTTCGGCCGTGGCCGCCACCTTGTCCATGCTGGTCGCCTCGAAGCCGCTGGCGCGGAACTCCGCCACGGCGGCGCGCACGATGGCGGCGCGTTTGCGGTCTGTGAGGCGCTCGGTCTTCATGGCGCAAATTATCACACCGACGGGTTTACTTTTTTGCAAATGAAAATTACACTCATCGGTGTACTTTCAGGCCTGACAACGGCCCTTTGCTCTCATGCGTCTGCACGCGCTCACCTTTTTTGCCGGAGCCCTCACCATCATGGCCTGTCTTTCCTTTTCCGCCTGCAGTGTTCCTGCCCCTGCCGGCGCCTCGCCGCAAATGGAGCAGGCGCGTTTTCGCAACGTGGTCGAGGCCGCTGCGCCGGGCTGGCGCAAGACCTTGGCAATCACCTGGCGCTTTCTTTTCGACAAGCCCGCCGACACCGTGCCGGCCCTGCCGGTGCCGGTGACCGCGCTGACGGCCGCCCAGCTGCAGGCCGCGCCCGACGGCAGCCTGTACCGGCTCGGGCACTCGACCTTGCTGATGAAGCTTCAGGGCGGGTTCTGGCTGACCGACCCGGTGTTTTCGCAGCGCGCATCGCCGGTGCAATGGATGGGTCCCAAGCGCTTCCATGCGCCGCCCATCAGCCTGGAAGACCTGCCGACCATCGAAGGCGTGATCCTGTCGCACGACCATTACGACCACCTGGACCACGCTGCCATCCTGGCGCTGGCGCCCAAGGTGCGGCATTTCATCACTCCGCTGGGCGTGGGCGACCGGCTGATCGAGTGGGGCGTGGATGCGGCCAAGGTGCAGCAGCTCGATTGGTGGCAGTCGGCGCAGGTCGGCGGCGTGCAGTTGGTGGCCACGCCGGCCCAGCATTTCTCGGGCCGCTCCTTGCGCGACCGCAACCGCACACTGTGGTCCTCCTGGGTGATCCTGGCCGGTGATCTGCGGCTGTTTTTCAGCGGCGACACCGGCTACCACGCCGACTTCCGCACCATCGGCGAGCGCTACGGTCCGTTTGACGTGACCATGGTCGAGACCGGCGCCTACGACCCGCAGTGGCCGGACGTGCACATGCAGACCGAAGAGACCCTGCAGGCCCACCTGGACCTGCGCGGGCGCAGCCTGCTGCCAATCCACAACGGCACCTTCGATCTGGCCCTGCATGCCTGGAACGATCCGTTTGAACGCATTGTCGAGCTGGCCGAGGCACGTGACGTGGTGGCCATCACGCCCGTCTTGGGCGAGGCCGTGCATCTTGCGCAGCCGCAAGCCACGCCACGCTGGTGGCGTATGCCTGCGGTGGCAAGCGAGTAGCGCACGCTGCGGATGCATGCGCAGTGGCCAATGGTGCATGGGCCAGGCACGATGGGAGAGGGAGATCCGCTGACCGATGCGCACGCGGGCACCGGACTTGGAATGGACCACCACCCCGTCCTGAGTATTGGAATGCGCGCGAAAGCGCGCTTCATAACGGAATCTTCCCTGCCGGGCGCAGCACCGTTCCCTTGAGCGTTTGCTGGAGGCTGAAGCCTTCGGCTTCGAGTGCCACGCGCAGCGCGTCGGCCCGCGCGAAGTCCAGCGCCTCGCATGCCTGCTCCCGTTCTAGCACCAGGGCCTGGATGCGCAGCGAGCGCAGCGAAGGCAAGCATGCGCCAGGGATCCTGGTCGCATGGCGCTGTGCCAGCGATCGGTCCAGCCTGGCCTGTGCCACGGCGATATGAAAATCCTTGCACAGGACGGCGAGCATTTCAGCGTCGGGTGGCAAGTTGAACGGGTGCAGGGTAGAGTTCATGCGGGCAAGTCCATTGGAGTCGTTGACGGCGTCGGCCTTGCCCATGCCACCGCGTCGTGGGGATGGAGGCTTTCGAGGTGGCGAACCCGCACGCCGGGGTGCTGGTACGCATGCAGCGCGGCGCCTATGCGGCGCGCCGCATCCTCGACGTACATGAGGTTCTGCCCGTTAAGCGCCGCGAACGCCTGTTCGTCGGCGCGCTTCACGGCAGTCTGCACGGGCGTTCCCACGGCCTTCTCGATGCACTCGATTAGCGCCAGCAGTTCCAGCGAATCCGCCTGCGCGCGGACGTTCACCACCACGTGCGCCTCGCTGCGCTGGCTGTGGGGCGTGGCCAGCGTTGCGTGTCGCAGCAGCCAGTCCGCCACCGTGCGCGGCGCCAGCTGGGCCTGCGGGCCGAAGGCCTGCACAAAAGCCTGCTCTATCAGTTGCCGCGACAGCGCGGCCGAGCAAGGGCAGGTGGAGGAGTAGCCGACCGTGACCTGCACGCGGCATTCGAACGCGCCATCGATGAGCGACGCGTCCAGGCGCACTGGATAGGACTTCCAGCCGAACAGATCCGCTGTCACCAGCGCCTGGCGCCGCACCAACAGGCACAGATCCAGACCCAGCCTGGCGCTGCGGCAGCCGCAGTCGCGATGGCTGTCGACCATGGCCTGCAGCAGGTCTCGCAGTCGAGGCGGCGAAAGCGCCTGGCCCTGGGCCAGCGCATCGAGCAAGCGGTACAGCCTGGACATGTGGATGCCCTTGACCTGTGGCGCGGCGAGATCGACCTGCACATCGGCCCGGGCATGCAGGTCGCGCCTGTAGCCGGGCTCTTTCACGGTGACGGGAATATCTATGCCCTGCATTCCGACCCATTCCAGCGGGAGCAGATGGGGCGCGGGGTCGGTCCGTGCGACGTCGGGTAGAAGCATGGTTCATGCTTGGGTTCGTGAAGACAGGTCAATGTCCAGCGGCAAGCTCCGCCACAGGGCCATTGATCAAAGCGTCAAGTAATTTATAAATGTTATAACATAACATAACATAAATGAATTGCAGGCGAGACCTCGTCGGCGGGCTGGCCAATGCGGGCCGCGCCACACCAGGAGAAAAGCTTGCTTCCCCAGACTTATTTATGCCGGATGGCACGACTGCATCACCGTCGAATGCGCTCTCGCGCTGACGCATGGAATGCGTTGCCCAGGGCATCCTGGGTAAACGCGTATCTGTCCTAGAATCAGTGCAGCCCGGTGCCTGCCATGCGCGCACCAGCCCCCACCCCGGGCCTCACTATGGATTCGCCATGGGGCTGAGGCTGCATGCGACCGGCTGCGTAACAAGCCCGGCCATGCTTTCGGTCAACCGTCCGTGTTCGGCAATCTGCCGGCATGGGCTTCGTCGCGTGGCGCCACCGCCACCCTGAACCGCACTCTTCATGCCCATCTCCAAGAAAACAACCAAGCGCATCGGTATTGCCCTGGTGCTGTTCGCCGCGGCCGCCGCGTTTGCGAAGTGGCAGTTCTTTCCCGCCAAGCCGGCAAGCAACTTCATCTCGGCGCCTGCCGTCACCGGGGACCTCGAGGACACGGTGCTGGCCAGCGGCACGCTGCAGGCCTTCAAGCAGGTGAGCGTGGGCGCGCAGGTGTCCGGCCAGATCAAGTCGCTGAAGGTGGCGCTGGGCGACAACGTCAAGCAGGGCCAGCTGATCGCCGAAATCGACTCGATGACGCAGCAGAACACGGTGCGCAATGCCGAGGCGGCGCTGGCCACGGCACGCGCCAATCTGCGCGCGCGCCAGGCCTCGCTGTCGCAGGTGGAGCAGGCCTACAAGCGCCAGCAGCAGCTGCGTGCGGCCGATGCCGGTCCGCAGTCGGAGCTTGAAAGCGCCGAAGCCACCTACCGCGCGACGCTGGCCGAAATCGAAGCCTTGCAGGCGCAGATGCGCCAGGCGGAGATCGCCGCCGACACTGCCAAGGTGAACCTGGGCTACACGCGCATTGTCGCGCCCATAGACGGTCAGGTGGTGGCACTGGTGACCCAGGAGGGCCAGACGGTCAACGCCAACCAGGCCGCGCCGACCATCATCAAGCTGGCCAAGGTCGACTCGATGACCGTCAAGGCGCAGATCTCCGAGGCCGACGTCACGCGCGTCAAGCCCGGCCAGAAGGTGTACTTCACCATCCTTGGCGAGCCGAACCAGCGCTACCAGGCGACGCTGCGCGCGGTCGAGCCGGCGCCCGATTCCATTCTCACCGAAGCCACGGCGGCCAGCACCGCCGCCAGCACCGCCGCGGCCACGGCAATCTATTACAACGGCCTGTTCGACGTGCCCAATCCCGACGGCAAGCTGCGCATCTCGATGACCGCCCAGGTGTACATCGTGCGTGCCGAAGCCAAGGGTGTGGTCACCATTCCGTCGGCGGCGCTGGGCGAGCGCAAGGCCGATGGCACGACCACGGTG
>JBBKVU010000422.1:0-3896 GCA_037968595.1 Comamonas sp. | reverse complement strand
CGCGGCATGGCGCTGGTCGATGCACCGGTGGCGCGCAGCCGCGAAGCCGCGCAAAAGGGCACGCTGTTGATCACCGTCGGCGCCAACGACGCGCAGTTCGCGGCGCTGCGGCCGCACCTGGCCTGCATGGGCAGCGACGTGCTGCACTGCGGACCCACGGGCGCGGGCCAGGTGGTCAAGATCATGAACAACATGGTGCTGATCAACACCGTGCATGCGCTGGCCCAGGCCTGCGCGATTGCCGAGCGCTCGGGCGTCTCCAAGGACTTGCTGACCCAGGCGCTGGGCCTGGGCTCGGCGGCTTCGTTCGCGCTGCAGCTCACGGGCAGCCAGTACCTGGCCAGGGACGTCTTTCCGGAAAAGATGTTTTCCGCGGCCTATGCGCAAAAGGATTTGCAGCTCGCGCTGGCGCTGTCGCGCAACGTGGGACTGGACGACGGCCTGACCGCATGCACGGCGCGCCAGCTGCAGCAATCCATGGACCGCGGTTATGCGCAGAACTATTACCCGGTGATGTACCGCGTGATTTCAGACCAGGGGAAAAAACCATGAACCCACTACCCGTGCTTGATGAATGGCTGGTGCACCGCGGGCGCTTTGTGAATCTCGTGTTCATGCTGCAAAGCGGTGAAAGGGATTGGCTGATCAAGCTGCATGACGGCGCCATCGAAAGCATACAGGCCGGCCCCTTTGTCATGCCACGCTGGACGTTTCGTCTGGCCGCCGGCAGCGACGCCTGGGAGAAGCATTTCGCGGCCACGCCCACGCCCGGTTATCACGACCTGATGGCGATGTGCAAGTTCCAGCATTTGCGCATCGAAGGCGACCAGCATGGCTTCATGTGCAATCTGCTGTATTTCAAGGATTTGATCAAGGCGCTTTCAGGAGTCGTGCAATGAGCCATATCGAGAAACTCTCCGGCGGCTATGTGCATTTCGACATACAGGGCCAAAGCCACCGCGTCTATTTTGAGACCGCGGGCTCGGGCCCGGTTTTGCTGTGCCTGCATACCGCGGGCAGCGATTCGCGCCAATACCGCGGCATTCTCAATTGCAGCGCCATCACCGAGCGCTTTCAGGTCATGTGCTTCGACCTGCCCCACCATGGCAAGTCCTCGCCACCCGCAAGCTGGCAGCAGCGTGAGTACCAGCTGACATCGCAGCTCTATGTGGACACCATCATCGGCTTCATGCAGGCCATGGACATCGAACGCCCGCTGGCCATGGGCTGCTCGATAGGCGGTCGCGTGGTGCTGCACCTGGCGCTGCAGCATCCCGAAAAGTTCCGTGGGCTCATAGGGCTGCAGTCGGGCGCGCATGTGAACCCTTACTACAACCTCGAATGGCTGCACCGGCCCGACGTGCACGGCGGCGAAGTCTGCGCCGGCATCGTCTCCGGACTGATAGGTCCGCACGCGGCCAGTGACGACCGCTGGGAAACGCTGTGGCATTACATGCAAGGCGGGCCTGGCGTGTTCAAGGGCGATCTGCATTTCTACAAATCGGAAGGCGATCTGCGCGCCATCGCCCACCGGATCGACACGCGCAAATGCCCGCTGCATCTGCTCACGGGGGAATTCGATTATTCGTGCACGCCCGACGACTCGCGCGATCTGGCGCAACTGATTGCCGGCGCGCATCTGAAGATCATGCCCGGCCTGGGTCATTTCCCGATGAGCGAGGCGCCGCAGGAATTCATCGCCCATCTGCTGCCCGTGCTGCAGCAATTTCATTGACACGCCAACAACCCTAATGGAGACAAAAATGAAATTCCACCCACGGTCCGCGGTATTCCTGGCCGCAATGGCGCTGGCCTGCGGCGCCCAGGCCCAAGGCAGCGGCGCGAAAATTTCCGACGGCGTGGTGCGCATAGGCGTGCTCACCGATATCAGCGGCCCGTTCATGGACAACGTCGGGCGCGGCTCGATTGCCGCCACCGAAATCGCCATCGAGGAGTTTGGCGGCAAGGTGCTCGGTCATCCCATCGAGCTGGTTTCTGCCGACCACCAGAACAAGGCCGATATTGCCTCGACCAAGACGCGTGAATGGTTTGACCGCGACAAGGTCGATACCGTGACCGAATTGGGCAACAGCGCGGTGGCGCTGGCCGCGATGCGCATTGCCCAGGAAAAGAACCGCATGTCCATCGTCACCGGCGCGGGCGCGGTGCGCATCAGCGACGAGGACTGCACGGCCAACAACGTGCACTGGGTGTACGACACCTACGCGCTGGCCAACGTCGGCACCAAGTCGCTGGTCAAGCGCGGCGTCAAGACCTGGTACTACCTGACGGCGGACTACGCTTTCGGCCATTCGCTGGAAGCCGACGGCAGGAAGTTCATCGAGGAGGCCGGCGGCAAGGTGCTGGGCGCCTCGCGCTATCCCTTCCCGGGCAACGACTTCGCCTCCTACATTCTCAAGGCCAAGGAAAGCAAGGCCAATGCCGTGGCGATTGCCACGGCGGGGCTGGACCTGCAGAACGCGATCAAGCAGGGCCGCGAATTCGGCCTGGGCGCGGGCGGACAGGCCAGCGTCGCGCTGCTGATGAGCATCATGGACGTGCACGGCCTGGGCCTGAGGAACGCCGGCGGCATGATGTTTGCCGAGACCTTCTACTGGGATCTGGACGACGCCTCGCGCCAGTTCGCCGAGCGCTTCTTCAAGAAGATGAAGAAGATGCCCACGGCGCTGCAGGCCGGCCAGTATTCGGCGGTGCGCACCTACCTCAAGGCCGTGGAGCAGGCGCGCAGCGACGAAGTGGGCGCGGTGATCCAGGCCATGAAGAGCATGCAGATCAACGATGCCTTTGCCAGGAACGGCGTGCTGCGCGCCGACGGCAAGATGGTGCACGACATGTACCTGGTCCAGGTGAAGACGCCGGCCGAGTCGAAGAAGCCCTGGGACTATTACAAGATCGTCGAGACCGTGGCCGGCAAGGACGCGTTCGCGGGCCTGGCCGACAGCAAGTGCTCGCTGGTCAAGAAGTAGCCAGCGCCATGCAAGCCTACGAGGTGTATGCGATCAAGTACGCGTCGGTGGACCGGCCGCGCCAGAGCAACTTTCTGGCGCCGGCCGGCGGCGATCCCGCGGCCTCCATGGCGCTGGACTTCTTTGTCTGGCTGGTCAGGGGCCATGGCCAGCTGCTGCTCGTGGACACGGGCTTCAGCCAGGTGTCGGCGCTGGCGCGCCAGCGCCGCTTCCTGCTGTCGCCGGTCGAATCGCTGCAGCGGCTGGGCGTGCAAGCCGGCGATATCCAGCACATTGCCATCACCCATCTGCACTACGACCACGCGGGCAATGTGCACCTGTTCCCGAACGCGCGCATCTGGCTGCAGCAGCGCGAGATGGCGTATGCCACCGGCCAATGCATGTGCGATGCCAAACAGAACCATTTCTTCGCGCTGGACGACATAGCCGTGGTGCTCAAGCGCCTGTATGCCGGCGATGTGCGCCTGATCGACGGCGACCAGGCGTTTGCGCCCGGCATTGCTTTCCACCGCATAGGCGGGCACACCGACGGCCTGCAGGTGGTGTCGGTGATGACCGCCGCAGGCCGGGTGGTGCTGGCGTCCGACGCCGCGCACTATTACGAGAACCTGCAGCAGCGCAATCCGTTTCCGGCCATCCACAGCCGCGCGGACATGATGGCCGGCTATGACCGCATCGAGGCCCTGGCCGGCAGCCCGCAGCTGATTGTTCCCGGTCATGACCCCTTGGTCTGCGAACGCTTCGAGCGGGTCGCAGTCGCCGACGCGCATATCTACCGCATTGCCTGAGACCCGGGTCGCGCCAGCGCCAGGCTCAGCAGCAAGGCCAGGCCGGCCAGGCCTCCCGCAAGCCACAGCGTGGCCGGCAGGCCCGCCGCGTCGACCACGCGGCCGCCGGCCCAGGCGCCCA
>JBBKVU010000421.1:0-42409 GCA_037968595.1 Comamonas sp. | reverse complement strand
ATCTGCCGTACTGCAGCTCGATTGCCAACCGTTTGCCGATGGCGTCTGCCAGCAGTGGTTGTTTCATGTCTGCCCCTCCCGGGAATGGTTGTGTAGGAACTTCCATTCTGCCCCGGGAGGCGGCGGGCACCATTTTTCCCAAACGAGTCAAGGAATAGGTCTACATGCTTGACCCAAATGATGAACTCTCCGCTGCAGAAGCGGCAGCAGCCACGCGCGTGTTCGACGCGCTGGTCGGCCTCGACTCCAGCCAGGCTGAGCGCGTGCTGGCCCATGTCCAGCGCCAGCTGGCGCAGGATGACGACGTGCCCATGTTCGCCCGCGGCATCGCTGGCCCGTTGGGCAAGCTGAGCTGTGACGCGAAAACCAAGATTGACGAGATCACGCACGGTCTGTGGTTGCAGCTTTGCGCCTCGCGTGGCCAGGTGACGGCTGACATGCTGCGCGACTGCATCTACCTCTTGGTGCACGGCAAGACCTATCGACAGATGGTGGTGGAGAAGATCAACCATGACGCCAACTGTATCGACGGGCTGGCGCGGCTCATAGGTCCGTTTGGGGCCCCCGAATTCGGAGGCATTCGCCCATGAGCAGTCTTCTGTTCGACAAAGACGACATCCTGCTGGTCAACCGGCGACTGGCCGCGATCGTCGGCCTGAACGAAGCGATCGTGCTGCAGCAGATCGACTACTGGGTGAAGAAGAAGCGGGGCGGCGTCGAGCACCAAGGATGCCGGTGGGTCTTCAACTCGCTGGACAGCTGGCACGCGCAGTTCCCGTTCTGGTCCAAGGACACCGTGAAGCGTGCCCTTGCCGCGCTCAAGGCCCGGGGCTTGATCCGCGTGCAAAAGCTGGCTGAGGCGGCCCGCGACCAGACCAACTACTACACCGTTGACTACAAAGCCGTCACGCTGCTTGAAGCGAGCAATTTGCACCCGTCCATTGGTGCAAATTGCACCGATGGAGAGGGGCAAGATGCCCCGATGGGGAAGGGCAATTTGCCCCAATCGGAAGGTGCAGATTGCACCGATGCTAATAGAACAAAGACTACAACAAAGACTACATTCTCTGGCACGGCTGGCGCCGCACCAGCCGCGGTAAAGAAGGCGAATGCTGGAGCAAAGAAGACCGCGAAGAAGCCAGCCAAGAAAAATTCTCAGCCGACGGGCAGCAACCTCGCCGCCGGCGCAATCGATGACGTCGAAGCGGCTCTGCAGGAAGCCTGCCGCGCCACCTGGACCGCTTACAGCGCGGCCTATGAGCAGCGATACAAGGTGAAGCCTGTGCGCAATGCGCCGGTGAATGCCAACGTGAAAGCGCTGGTCAAACGCCTGGGGTACGAAGAAGCGCCGCAGGTCGCTGCGTGGTACGTCGCCAACGTGAATGAGCCGTTTGTCGTGAACAACTCTCACGGCGTTGGCGTGTTGGTGAACCAGGCCGAGGGCTACCGCACACAGTGGGCCCGTGCCGTGTCCGGAGCATCGCAGGACGACCAGCAAGCACAAGTCGAAACCTACGCACAGCGCGCCGCGCGTCAGCGGGTCGAGGAAGTCACGCCGCTGGCTGCCCGCAAGGTGCCAGGCGCCCCGAATCCGATCGAGCTCTTGAACGCGCTGGTGCAAAGCGGCCAGGTGAAGCTCGGCGCCGTGGCCGGTCCAGTTGTGGGTGAAGGGGATGAGCATGCACCCCGCTGATACCCCGCTGACGTTCAAAGGCTTGATCGAGCTGGTGTTCACAAAGCTGCAGGTGCGCTACGGCGCGTCATGGCTGCGGCAGTGGGAAGGCGTGGACATGCGGATGGTCAAGAGCGACTGGGAGCAAGAGCTTTCCGGTTTCGCTCGGAACCCGGCGCCGCTGCTGCATGCGCTGACCATCCTGCCGGAACGCGTGCCCAACGTGAAGCAGTTCCGCAACCTGGCCAACCAGGCGCCGCTGCCGGTGGCACCGCGGCTGGCGCGTCCCGCGGCGAATCAGGCGGTGGTCGCACGCTCGAAGGCCAAGTTGGCCGGGATCAAGGAAGCGATGGCAGAGGGCGCAGCCGATCCCCTGCGGCCGTGGCTGGCGCTGAAAGCCCGGCACGAAGCCGGCGAGCGCCTGACGCCATTTCAGATCGCCGGCTATCGGCAAGTGCTGGCGCGCAAGGCGATCAGCGAGGAAACCCCATGAAAAAGATCAAACACCGCCGCGGTCAAACGCATTTCAAGCCCGTGGGGCTTTCGTTCACGCTGCTGGAAGAAATCAGCGCCAGCGCAACCCGGCCCATGCCCGCGCACCGTCTTGATGGTCACATGCTGCACGTCTTTTCGGGGATCGATGCGCTGATCAATGGCGAGAAGCCGACCAAGGACGACTGGGCCGCCGTCACCGATTCGGTCAACATCATGGAGGCGCTGGTCGCCACCGGTGCGGTGCAGGACCCCGGCAAGCTGACCAGCGAGGCCACGAAGGCGCTGGCGCTGGCCGGCATGCGCATGCAGGAGGGCGAGCCTTTGCGCCTTGATGCCGAAGGCATTGCGGCGATGGACGCCTTCCTGGCCGACTACAAGGTCATCGTTGCCAGTGCGCCAGAGCGGGACTTGGTCCGCGCCCATCGGCATGCTGAGCGGCGCGTGCGCGAGATATTGCAGGGTCGCGCGCGGCCTGGCGATGTCGTGGTCATGCTGTGAGGGGCGCAGGCACATGAGCAAAGCAATGTACGCACTGGGCCGCCTCAAGGTTGGCGCGATGAACAAGACCGAGGCTGCCTACGACCGGCACCTGGCTCTCCTGCAGCACGCCGGCGAAATCCAGTGGCGCAAGTTCGAAGGGCTGAAGCTGCGCCTGGCCGACAACACGTTCTACACCCCGGACTTTGCTGTCATGGCAGCCGATGGCGTGATGGAGCTGCACGAGGTCAAGGGCTTCTGGGAAGACGATGCCCGCGCCAAGATCAAGATCGCCGCCGATCTGTACCCCTTCCGCTTCATTGCTGTGAAGGTGAAGACCAAAAAAGAGGGCGGCGGCTGGGCTGTCGAGAGATTCTGACCATGAAGCGCATTTACATTGCTGGCCCCATGAGCGGACTTCCCGAGCTCAACTATCCAGCCTTCAACGCCCGCGCGGCCGAACTGCGCGCCCGCGGCTTCCACGTCGAGAACCCTGCTGAGAACCCGGTACCGGTCTGCGGAAGCTGGGAGGGCTACATGCGCATGGCGATCGCGCAGCTGGTGACATGCGATGCCATCGACTTGCTGCCCGGCTGGAGCAGCTCGCGCGGCGCAACGGTCGAGTTTGGGCTGGCCATGAACCTTGGCATACCCGAGCTGGCGCTGCTGAGCGATTTGCAGCCTGTGGAGCGCCCATGAGTACCACCATTCTTATGCATCGGGATTTAGGCGCGTTGCGCGGAATCGACCTCGAGATTCAGCTTCGCGCCAGGGCTGTAGCAGCCGCCCATCAAAAGCGCCAAGCATTCATGAAGCCGCGCATCAAGCGCACGGGCCTTTTCTGGGCCTGTTCGGGCTCAGGCATTACTGCCACTGGACTGACGCCTAGAACTGCCTATTTCGCCTGGACATGGGCGCAGGCTGGAGGCTATGCCACATGAGGCCGGCACGTCCTCGCATGGAGCGCACGCCCGATGGCCGGTACCGATGCTGGTGGGAAATGGAAAACCGATGCTGCAGGACCGTTCGGGTGGGCTGGCTGCTGATCTGCGTCATGAACGAATACGGCTTTCTCGTGACCGTCGACCAGGAGCCGCCCGAATGGTCATGAAGCCCAGGCCCTTCAATTCAGCCGGCTTTGGCCGCACGCGCCCTGCAGCCGCTGCGGGAACGTACGAGGCCAGTCGCGAGCAGCGCCTGGCAGCGCGCGCGGCGCGGGCCATGGGCGAGGTAACTCCGCGTGCCTCTGTCATGGCCTGCGCGTCAGCACCAGCGGCCTCGATACCCAAGGAGGAGCTGCTGAGCAGCAAGCCTTATCGGGAGGCAGTCGCTGCGCTGCGCTGCTTGTGGTGCGGCATCGAGGGTTTCAGCCAGCACGCCCACCTCAACCTGGGCAAGGGCCTTAGCCTGAAGACGGACGACCGCACGGGGTTTCCTTTGTGCTCGACCCGGCCTGGCGTCGAGGGCTGCCATACGGCTTATGACCAGTACCGACTTGTGCCGGGTGGCCGCGAGGGTCACCGCTCCTATGGCCTCGAATGGGGCCGCATCACCCGCGCCGCGGTCCTAGACTCCGGCCAATGGCCGAAGCGTTTGCCCTTGTGGGCGCCTGAAGCGTGACGAACTGATTTCCCGATGAACGAGAGCACAACGACCATGACGCCACGTAGCTTCGATGCCATTTATGAACTACCAGCCGCGCTCCAGCAAGCGCCAGCTATTTCTGGGGAGCTTTGATGTGCACGTCAGGCATGAATGGCCCCCTCGGGTGGATGGTGGGGCAGTTGGAGGGGCGCGCCGAGCCAGTACGGCCGCGCAACCATAATCCCCGACCTCCCGGCGTCATCCGGCCGGGCAGCGGTACCGATGTATTGCTGCGGTTCCTTACGCGCGACCCCAAGCGATGGTTCTTCCATCCCGAGCTCGTTCTGGCGCTGGGACGCTCCAAGGGGGAAATCGATTGGGCGCTGCAGTATCTGGCCGGGCAGGGCCTCATCAAGGCCGAGTGCGCGGAATTTCCCGGGCGCAAGGCAGTGCTGCGGTACCAGCTGAAGAGAGATGAAGGCGCGGCCCCGCAGGCCTGAGCCTCCACGCCTATGCAAGGCCCCGTGCGCAACAGCGCCGGGGCTTTTTCTTTGGGCGTCCGGCAGCGTGCCAAGCCTGACAAGTTGGCGGGATGACGAAACAATCCCCAAAGCCGGCCAAGGCCAAGACCACGGC
Organism: Comamonas sp.; assembly: GCA_037968595.1. Taxonomy (GTDB): domain Bacteria; phylum Pseudomonadota; class Gammaproteobacteria; order Burkholderiales; family Burkholderiaceae_C; genus Comamonas. Next base: position 37,545 of record JBBKVU010000421.1, on the reverse strand, counting down.
GGGGCCAGGACGCGGCAGCAAGCCCGCGCGCAAGGCCTCAGCGAAGCCGCGCGCGCCGCAGGGCCGCTTCACGCAAAGGGTGTGCGACACCATCTGTGAGCGTATTGCGACGGGCAACAGCTTGCGGTCCATCTGCGAAGCCGTTGGCATGCCTTCTGTCACAACGGTGCTGCGCTGGCTGGCGGATGAAACCAAGTCCGATTTTCGTGGGCAATACGCGCGTGCGCGCGAGGCACAGGCCGACTGGATGGCCGAAGACATTCTGGCCATAGCTGACGAAGAGTGCACCATGGTCAGGGCCGACAAGCATGGCTCCCATGACGATGGCGATGGCCAGACCGAAGTGGTGTTCGACCCTACCGCAGTAGCGCGCAACCGTCTGCGCGTTGATGCGCGCAAGTGGCTGGCAGCCAAGATGGCGCCCAAGAAGTACGGCGACAAGATCGAAGCGATCCACACCGGTGCTGGTGGTGGCGCTATACAGGTTCGGAGCACTGTCACGTTTGTTCGCCCTCCCGCGCGCCCCGAGGAAGACTGAGTGCTGACGCTGAATCTGAGCCTGCCTGAGAAGCTGGCACCGCTTTACGACCCGCGGCGGTACAAGGTGATGCACGGCGGGCGCGGCGGCGGCAAGTCCCACGGCGTGGCCGAAGTGCTGCTGGACCAGGGCGCGCGCGCTCCGCTGCGCATCCTGTGCGCGCGCGAGATCCAGAAGTCCATGCGCGACTCTGTACACCGGCTGCTCAAGGACAAGATCGTCAAGCTGGGGCTTACCGGCTTCTACGAGGTGCTGGACACGGAGATTCGCGGCGCCAACGGCACGCTGATTCTGTTCGCGGGTCTGCAAAGCCACACGGTGGACTCCATCAAGTCGTTTGAGGGCGTGGACCGCGTGTGGGTCGAGGAAGCGCAAGGCGTCAGCAAAAAGAGCTGGGACGTGCTGGTGCCCACCATCCGCAAGGAGGGCAGCGAAATCTGGATGACGCTGAATCCAGATATGGAGACGGACGAGACATACAGCCGCTTCATCGCCACGCCAAGCTCTGACACCTGGGTGTGCGCCATCAATTGGCGGGACAACCCCTGGTTCCCCAATGTGCTGGAGCTGGAGCGACGCAAGTACAAGCTCACGAACCCTGATGACTACGACAACATCTGGGAGGGCAAGCCCAAGCGCACCGTCGCAGGTGCCATCTATGCCAAGGAGGTCGAGCGCATCTACAGCGACGGCCGCGTGTGCCGCGTCAATTACAACCCCAAGCTGCCCGTGCACACCGTGTGGGACTTGGGTTGGGCCGACAACATGGCCATTGCCTTTGTACAGCGCACGTCGCTGGACTTCCGCGTCATTGACTTCATCCAGGACAACCAGCGCACGCTGGAGGACTACGTGCAGCAGATGGAGAAGCTGCCCTACCGCTGGGGCACAGACTTCCTGCCGCACGACGGCGCGCACGGCGACTTCAAGACTGGGCAGACGGCGGCGCAGATCCTGGAAGACATGGGCCGTGAGGTTGAGGTGCTGGACCGCTTCGGGCTCGAGGCCGGCATTCGTCTGGCGCGCGGCATCTTCTCTCAGGGCTACCTCGACGAGAAGAAGTGCGCGCGCCTGCTGGAGTGCCTGAAACGCTACAAACGCACCATCGACCCGCGCACTATGGAGCCTGGTGCGCCCCTGCACGATGAATACAGCCACGGCGCGGATGTGTGGCGCTACCTGGGCATGGCCTTGCCGCGCATGGACAACGATGCGCAGGGTCAGAGCGGCAGCCAGGTCAAGCGCAGGGGCTCCAGCATGGCGCGCTGATCCGTACCAAGCCTGCCAATCTGGCCGGCATGCCTGCATGTATCGACCTGCGCAAAGCGCACCTTCACCGCCAGCACGGGGACTTGCTGGCTATCTACACCTGGATCAACGGCGAGCGCGCCTTGGTGCTGCTACCCGCGTACCGCAAGGGCGCGCCGTGGTACGTCGTCATGGAGAGCGCGGCCTACAAATACGACGACACCGCCTATATGGCACGCCAGTGCGTTACCGCCTGCGAGGTCCTGGGCATTGCGCCGTCGCGCGCCAACTGGGTGCGCGTGGCCACGATCATCCACGAGGGCTATCCCGACCTGTACCGCATGCCCAGCGAGCCCGACTACGGCACCAAGGGCCGCGAGTTCGGCCAGATGAAGATCATGGCCGACGGCAAGGAAATCGCCCGGGAAGCCCTGACGATCGAGAACAAGGGAGCGGAGTATGTCCCTGCTTGATCCGCGCATCAACCGTAACTCGGCCCCTGGCGACAACATCGTGGGCTTTGACGCCGGCGACGAGGACCAGCGCGACGCGGTGCCCGTTCACAAGCTGGACCAGGATCCAGCGCGCGCGGTGCTGAAGAAGTGCCTGGGCTGGTACTACCGCGAGCGCGAGATTCAAGCCGAGAACCGCCTGCAGATGGCGGTCGACGCCGACTTCTACGACGGCGACCAGTGGGACTTCGCAGACGCGGCCGTCCTCGAGGAGCGCGGCCAGATGCCTCTGGTGTTCAACGAAGTCGCGCCCATGGTGGACTGGCTGATCGGCACCGAGCGGCGCGCGCGCGTCGACTGGAAGGTGTTGCCGCGCACTGAGGATGATGTGGAGATGGCCGACGTCAAGACCAAGGTCCTGAAATACGCCACCGACATCAACCGCTCCGCTTTCAATCGGTCGCGCGCCTTCGCGGACGCGGTCAAGGTGGGCGTGGGCTGGGTGGACACCGGCGTGCGCAACGACCCTACCAAGGACATCATCTACGACAAGTACGAGGACTGGCGCAACGTTCTCCACGACAGCATGGCCGTCGAGCATGACTTGAGCGACGCGCGCTACATCTTCCGTTCCCGCTGGGTTGATGACGATGTGGCCTATGCCATGTACCCAGACCGGGACAGCGTACTGCGCCGATCGGTGGAGCATGACCGCGAATACAGCTCCCAGCAGTGGGGCGAGGACGAATTCAACGCTGACGGCTACACCAGCGCATCGCACATGAGCGAGTCGCGCGGCAGCCATGTGGCCGGCGGGCGCGGCAACATCGACACGGAGCCGCGGCGCCGCATTCGGCTCATCGAGTGCCAGTTCCGCATGCCCATCAAGGTGCGCGTGGTGACAGATGGTCCATTCAAGGGCTCGTTCGTAGAAGCGTGGGATCACGTGCTTATGGACGCCATTGGCCAGTCGGGCGGCTCCATCGTGGACCGCGTGGTGATGCGCATGCATGTGGCGGTGATGACAGAGGGCCACCTGCTGGCCCTCGGCCCCATGCCGATGCGTCACAACAGCTTCAGCCTGACGCCGGTGTGGTGCTATCGCCGCGGGCGCGATCGCATGCCATACGGCGTGGTGCGCCGCGTGCGCGACCTGCAGATGGACCTGAATAAGCGTGCGAGCAAGGCGCTGTTCCTGCTGTCCACGAATCAGCTGCTGGTCGAGAAGGGCGCGGTGGACGACATCAACGAGGCGCGCGAGGAAGCCAGCCAGCCCGACGGCGTGATCGTCTACAAGGCCGGCAAGAAGCTGGAGATCCACCGCGACAGCGAAATGGCGGCGGGCCAGGTGCAGATGATGACGCTGAACGCCCAGGCGATCCAGAAATCAGCGGGCATCAGCAACGAGAACCTGGGGCGCCAGACCAACGCCAGCAGCGGCGAGGCCATCAAAGCGCGCCAGATGCAGGGCAGCGTGGTGACCACGGAGCCCTTCGACAACCTGCGCTTCCTGGTGCAGACGCAGGGCGAGAAGATCCTTTCGCTGATCGAGCAGTGGTACACCGAAGAGAAGGTGGTGCGCCTGTCGGGTCATAAGGGACAGCTCGACTGGGTGAAGATCAACCAGCCCGAGCAGCAGGCCGACGGCTCGGTGCGCTACCTCAACGACATCACGTCCAGCATGGCCGACTTCGTGGTCAGCGAGCAGGACTATGCCGGCACGCTGCGCCAGGTGATGTTCGACGCCATGACGCAGATGGCCGGCCGCATGCCGCCCGAGGTCGCGCTGCGCTTGCTCACCTTGGCGATGGAGTACTCGGACCTGCCGAACCATGACGCACTGGCAGACGAGATGCGCAAGCTGACCGGGGAGCGCGACCCGAACAAGCCCATGACGCCCGAGGAGCAGCAGCAGATCCAGCAGCAGATGCAGGCCCAGGCCGAGGCCCTGCAGATGCAGCAGGAGAGCGCCAAGCAGGCACTGGCCGAGCAGATGGCAAAGGTGCGCGAGGTCAACGCGCGCGCCTCGAAGCTGGAGGCCGAAGCACTTGCCCTGCGCGGCGGCGGCGATTCCGAGCAGGCCCAGGCCCAGCAGATGGAGGGCGTGGCGGCCACGGTGCGCCGCGACGCCGACATGGAGCTCACCCGGGTGCAGCAGCAGCTGGCCAAAGCCCAGGCCGACCTGGCAAACCAAACCCTCAAGCTGACCAAAGACGCCGACGTGCGCCTGCAGGTCGCGCGCATTGACGCGGACTCGCGCGAACGGGTGGCCGAGATTACAGCGGCAAGCCGCGGGCGCCTGGATGCCGTGAACCAGCGCATGGACCAGTTCAACCAGCCGGCGCAACAAAATGAAAATTGAAACGATCGAAGCAATCGCTACCGCGGGCAGCCGAACTACCGTGGGTGGCGCCACCATTGGCGCTATCGGCGCGTTCATTTCTTCCAACATGGTGGGGGTCGGTGGGCTGTTCATCGCGCTGCTGGGCGTGATCGTGAACGTGCACTTCCGGCGCAAGGCCGACAAGCGCATGCAGGTGGAGCACGACCTGCGCATGAAGGAGCGCATGTTGCGCATCGACTTGATGCGCGCCACTGGCAGGCCCCTGCTGACCCCGGAAGGCGATACCGACCTGGGCAAGCTGGAGACGATTGATGGCTGACATCCGTTCCAAGGTTCCCACCTGGTTGGCGGGTCGCCTTGTCGCGCTGGTGCTGCTCGCCAGCGGCGGCGGCGCGGTCTTGGTCCAGGACCAGGCGCTGCAGGTGAAGGAAGCCGAGCTGCAGCAGGCGCTGGCCGACGAGTACTTGCGCGCAGTCGCGGCCGACACGACCACCAGCCAGGCGGTCAAGGTGGCCATGGTGCTGGGCAGCTTCTACGAATCCAGCGGCAAGCACATCGGCACGCCCTATGTCGACAAGCTGGGTCGCGGGCAGCCCCTCACTGTGTGCAACGGCATCACCGGCGAGGGCGTCGCGGCCGGGCGGTGGTACGGGCCGGCCAACTGCTACCAGCTCGAGAAGGCGCGCTATCTCACCGCCGAGCGCGCGGCGCAGCGCCTGCTGGCGCGCTGGGCCAGCTATGACCCGTTCGTGCAAGGCCAGTTCATCGACTGGCTGCACAACAAAGGGGAGGGCGCGTTCACCACCAGCACCATGCGGCGCAAGGCCAACGCCGGCGACCTGGTGGGCGCGTGCCGCGAGAACCCACGCTGGAATAAGGGCACGGTGAACGGCGTGCTGCAGGTGCTGCCAGGCCTGCAGGCGCGCGGCGATGCCAATGACGAGATTTGCCGCAAGTGGCGGATGGATGGAGCAACACCATGAAATGGCTCGATCGCGGCACCGTTCGTGCGCCTCACCTCACGCTTTGCTTGTCGCAGAAGGAGTTCCTTCGTGTGGCAAAGCATTGCAACTTCCGCGACCCAGGCCAATGGCTGGACGAGACGCGCCAGAAGGCAGTGGTTCACACCTGGGAAACCGATGGGATGTTGACCTGCGTGGTTTGCCTCAGCCCGGACGCGGTGACTTCTGACCCCATCGAAGTGGCCGTGACGCTTGTGCATGAGTCGGTGCACATCTTCCAGCGCCTGTGCGACAGCATCGGCGAGAGCGCGCCGTCGCGGGAGTTCGAAGCCTATTCCATTGAGCGCATCTCCGAGCAGCTGATGCGCGAGTTCAAGCGAAGGATGGTGAAAGCATGAATTCCCTTCTTGTCACGCCCCTGATTCTTGTCGCCGCGGCGGCGCTTTCAGCGTGCACGGTGGTTCCCTTTGGCACGGCACACCAGGCGTGCGATCTGCTGCAGATCGCTTCGGACGAGGCCGACCTCGCGCCAGGCTGGTATGTCGACGCCGGCGCGGTGCTGAAGCGCTGCGGCCGAGAGGGCGCCATTCCTGCCGCTGAGCGCCGCGCCTGCTTCGCGTCATCCCGCAACGGCTACCGCGACAGCAAGGAATGCGAGGCCATGCCGTGAGCGCGCGCGCCATCACCCACCTGATCTCCGCCGTCGCCGCGGCCGCGCTGGTGTGGGTCTTCCAGGATGCGCGGCACGGCGCCGAGCTGGCCGATGCCAAGCTGGACTCCACCACCTACCAGCTCGATGTCAGCCAGGCCCAGCGCGCGGCCGATGCGCGCGTGCGCACCGCCGAGCAAGCCGTCAACACCACATACCAAGGAGCCCTGAATGCTGCCCGTACACGTGAGGCGCTGCTGCGCACTGAGCTTGACCGCCTGCATGTTGTTTCTGACGGCCTGCGCGCAATCGCCGCAGATGCCGCCCGCCGACTTGCCGACGCTCCCCCCGCGGCCGTCCTTGACTACGCCCTTACCGGAAACGCCGTATTCGACGACTGCCGAGCAGCGTATGCAGGGATGGTCAAAAAAGCTGATGGGCACGCAGCTGATGTCCGAACCCTCAGCGAAGCCTGGCCAGTGATCCCCACCACAACGAAGGAAACCCAGTGACCGCTCAACTCTACGAAGGCACTAAGCGCCTGACCGCGCAGCCCATGACCCGCGGCGACTACAACGCCTACCGCGGCTGGCAGAACCCAGTGGGCGAGAACCCTGGAGATGCCGGCTACCTGGTCGAGTACCAGGACGGCGGCAAGGCCAACGATGCGCGCCACGCCGGCTATATCAGCTGGTCGCCTGCCGACGTGTTCGAGCGCAGCTACAAGCCGGTACCGGCGGGCATGACGTTCGGCCAAGCACTGATTGCCCTGCGCGGCGGCCAGCGCATCGCGCGCACTGGCTGGAACGGCAAGGGGCTGTTCGTCTACCTGGTGCCGGCCGCCAGCTATCCGGTGCAGACCGGCGCGGCGAAGGCCCACTTCGGCGAAGGCGCGATGGTCCCCTACAACCCCTATCTCGCCATCAAGAACGTGGACGAGTCGGTCAGCACCTGGGTGCCGAGCGTCAACGACTGCCTTGCCGGTGACTGGGGCGTCGTGGGCCAGCCCGTGCCCGGCGACCAGCCGCACGTGCTGAACGAAAAGATGGAGCTCGATCTGCGCATCAGCGCGCTTGACCCCTTCATCGATCGCAACCCGATATTCGCCAGCCTGCCAGTCGAAGAACAGGCGCGCCTGAAACGCCAGCTCGACGTCATGCATGAGCTGTCCTCGATCCTGGGCGAGCGCATCGCCAATTTCTAAGCCATCCGGCCCGCCCCGGCCGGCAGCCGGGACTGAATCTCTGGAGCTTCCATGAAAAACCTGTTTCCTTTCCCCGGCCAGATACTGCTGGCCCTGGCCGTAGCGTTCGTCGCGTTGTTGACGCTGTCCACCCATCAGCTGGTGCGCGCCGGCACCGCAGCCGCATTCGCCGGATTGGTGATCGCCTGCACTGGCATGCTGGCGGTGCTGATCGTTGCCGCGCTGGGCCAGGTGGTCGACGTGCTCAAGCCGTTGCTGCTGGCCCGCGCCGGCGGCTCGATCGCGGGGACGACCATGAACCTATCCCCGCCGCTGACGCATCGCCAGCAGCTTGAGCTGGGCGCTGTGAATGTGATGGTGGGGCACGCAGTGAGTTGCGGCAATGGAAAGCGTCAAGGCGAGCTGATGCGCGCGGCGTTGGATGCATTGACGGGGACCGATCGAAACGTATCCGGCCCAATGCATGATTCAGACTGTGCCACCCACAACGAGCCCGCAATGCCCGCTGGGCCATGTGATTGCAGCGCATCAGTGGCCGCCACAACGCTGGCCAACCGCGTGACCCCGGCCGACATCGAGGCAACCATTGCCGCCGAGTACAGCTTCACCCTGGACAAGGCTCTTGCAGGCTGTCCCCTGGTGGATGGACTGGAACGTGTGACGTTGGCCGTCGTTGTACTGCGCAACGGCACCAAGCTGGTTGGCGTGAACTATGGGGCCATTGACCCAGCCCGCCACGACGCAGAACAGGGGCGCGTTGAGGCACGCGCGGCCGCGGTGGAGCAGGTGTGGCCCCTGCTGGGCTACGAGCTGCGCTCCAAGCTGGCCACCGAGTGACAAATGCGCATCGCGGGCGCGGCGCCGTACCAAGCCTGCAAGCATTCCCTGATCAATAACTATGACGGGTGCACAAATGAACGTTTCCGATGAAGACCGCCAGCGCCTGCTGAGCCCTGAAGAACTTCTGGCCCTGGCCGAAGACGACTATGACCCCGCCGAGGACAACGCCGCGGCGCTGGCCGAGATCGGCCGTGGCAACCTGGACGCGGAGGATGAGGACGACCCGGCCGACGGCGGCGCGGCGCCGGCAGGCAAGCCTGCGGACACAGCAACGCCGGAGAAGCCGAGCACAGCTGCTCCCGCCGCAGCGCCTGCAGCCCCAGCTGACGCGGCCGCTGGTGAAGCTGGTGGGGATGATCCAGCCGGTAAGCCGGCCGATGCTCCCGCCCCTGGCCCCGAGCAGCGCCAGCCCACGGGCTACAAGGTCGAGCTTCCCGCGGACTTCGATGACCAGCTGAAGGCGAATAAGTCTTCGGTCAGCGAACTTCGCCAGAAGCTCAACGACGGCGAGCTTGACCAGGCCGAGCACGATGCTGCGCTGGACCAGCTGCAGGACAAGCGCGAAGAATTGCTCGAACTGCGTGCCCGCGCGCGTATCTCCGCCGAGATGCGCCAGCAGGCCGACAGCGACAACTGGATCGCCGCCATCAACACCTTTGTGGCTGACGCGGGCACCAAGGCCGAACTGGGCATCGTCGACTACAAGAGCGACGCGGCCAAGCAGGCCGACCTGGATGCGTTCGTGAAGGTGCTCGCCAAAGCTCCGGGCAACGAGAACAAGTCAAGCCGCTGGTTCCTGGAAGAAGCGCACAAGCGTGTCGTGGCGCTTCATGGTGTCCCCACTACCAAGAAGCCGGCCGACATCAAGCGCAAGCCAGACGTGACCGAAGTGGTGCAGAACCTGGCCGACGTGCCGGGCGGCGCGGGCGACGCGGACCCGGCAAGCAGCGAGTTTGCCGAACTGGATCGACTCACGGGCGCGGCTTACGAGCGCGCGCTGGCCGCGCTCCCGCCCGAGAAGCGCACCAACTACCTGATGTCCGCCTGATGCCTGCTGCAACCACATCACCATCGGTGCGTCGCATCCACATGGAGCTGCGCACAGGGGATGTCCTGGAGGTCGGCGGGGTCCGCATCCAGATGGAATACAAGAAAGGTCAAGCCGCTCGCATGTCGATCGCGGCTGCGCCCGACACCATCGTCAAGAAGATCCCGGCAACAGCCCGGCCCGTACCAAGCCTGCCATCGTAAAGGCTGATTGATTTTTTAACCGGGGCGCTGGAGTGCTCGCTACCTCACTAGGAGCAATCCATGGCCAAAACCGTTGTGGGCGTGAACAGCCCCCGTGCAGTCAAGCGCTTTTCTGGCGAACTGACTCTCGACGTGTCTCAGCAGTCCTACTTCGGCCGTAAATTCACGGCTGTCGGCAATGGCGCCAAGACCCCCATTCAGACGCTGACGGATCTCGAGTCCGAAGCGGGCGACCTGATCAGCTACGACCTGTTGGCCGAGCTGACCATGGCGCCTGTCGAAGGCGATGACACGCTGGAAGGCAAGGAAGAGGCGCAACGCTTCTTCACCGACCAGCTGTATATCGACCAAGCGCGCGGCGGCGTGAACACCGGCGGCCGTATGTCGCGCAAGCGCACGCTGCATGACCTGCGCATGCTGGCCAAGCGCCAGCAGGGCGAATGGTGGGGCCGCTTCCAGGACGAGCTCAACTTTTCCTACCTGTCGGGCTCGCGTGGCATCAACGAGAACTTCCTGCTTCCTCTCGGCTACACCGGCCGCGCTGGCAATCCGCTGACCGCGCCGACGGTGAACCACCATTTCTTCGGCGGCGACGCCACGGCCGTGTCCAACATCGACGCGACCGACAAGTTTTCGCTGGCCGTGGTGGGCGCGGCCAAGACCCGGGCCGATACCCAGGGCGGTGGTGCGACGAACATCCCAGTCATGAAGCCTTGCATCGTGGATGGCGAAGAAGTCTTCGTGATGGTGATGCACACCTGGCAAGAAGACGATCTGCGCAACACGACCACGCCAAACGACTGGGTGGATCTGCAAAAGGCCGCGGCCGGCGCCGCAGGCCTGAAGTCTCCGCTGTTCAAGCAGGCCCTGGGCATGCACCGCGGCGTGATTCTGCACAGCCACAAGAACGTGATTCGCCACAACGACCACGGCGCGGGTCAGAACGTGGCCACGGCGCGCGCGCTGTTCATGGGTGCGCAAGCGGGCGTGATCGCCTTCGGCTCGCCCGGTACCGGCATGCGCTACGGCTGGCACGAGGAAACCCGCGACAACGGTAACCAGGTGGTCATCACCACGTCCTCGATCTTTGGCGTGAAGAAGTCCACCTACAACTGGGGCGGCGTGACGCACGACCAGGGCGTCTACGCAGTCGACACGGCAGCAGCCCCCCGCTGAGCCGCGGCCATCCCAACCTTAAAAGGAGTCAGACATGGCTTTCAAACAAAAAAGCGCTGTGGCCGCTGGTCATCAGAACCCCCTCACACCTGGCGGTCCCGAGCTGGTGCGTGCGCGCTACGGCCAGACCTTGGCGGTAGTCGACCACACGATTGGCAACCGCGGCGTGATCGGTGTTCTGCCTGCGGGCACGCTGCCAGCGCATCTGTACATCCGTGTGCCCACTGCGCTGGGCGCGGGCTTCAAGGCTTCCATTGGCCTGGCTGCAGCCGACGGCGACATCAGCACCGCTGCTGACGATGGCGGCGCGGCATGGGTGGTCGATGACACCACGGGCGTGGCCGGCGGCTACATCCTGGTGGTGCCGGCAGCTTTCGCCAAGGTGGCGCCCAAGGACGTCGACCGCAACCTGGTGCTGAAGATCACGGCCGCGGGCACCGCCGCGGGCTTGTTCGCCGTCGACCTCGTCTACGCCAACGCCTGATTTTTGTGTGCGGCCCGGCAGGGTCTTATCCCCCGCGGGCTTGCCCTCGGGGGTTTTTTGAAACACGGAGAAGAATATGGAATTGTTTACCGCATTGCCCGCACGCAAAGACGGCACGCTGAAAGTCACGATCCCCGATGGCATGGTCTACACGTTCAGCGGCCAGCCGCTGGGTTGCTTTGTGGAAGATGAAGATCACCAGGACCACCTGCAGGCCCTGGGCTTCATGAACGCCGATGACTTCGCGGCCGAGCAAGACTTCATCAAGCGCAATGCCGAGCGCGAAGCCAAGCGTTCCGCGCGCGGCCTGCCGCCCACTGGTGGAGCTTCCTCTCTCGCTCCTGACGATGACGATCCCGTGGACCTGGGTGACGGCCTGCCACAAGAGGGCGGCACGCCTCCCACCGGCCGCGTGCGCCGCGCGCGCAAGTAAGGCGCGGCAATGGCTTCGTGGGATAACTGGATGCCCGAGCTGGTGCTGGCTGCCCCCACGGCGCCGGTACCGCTCATCCATCAGTGCCTGAACCGCGCGGCGCGAGCCTTCCTGCGCCCCACACGGGCCTGGCAGGAATGGCTCGAGCCCGTGGACATCACGGGCGAGGCCTTCAAGGAATACACGTTCGAACTGCCGCAAGGCTCGGAGTTGCTGCGGCTGGAGCGCGCGACGATGGACGGGCGCACGCTCGAAGTCGCCAACGCGCGCGATCTACCGGGCGATCCATCACGGCACGCGCAGAAGGGGCGGGCCTACCTGGTGTCCACCGACCTGCGCAATTTCACCGTGGGCGCGCATAGCGCCGCCGGCGCGGTGCAGGTCTACGTCTCTCTGCTGCCAAGCCTGCGCAGCAACACCGTGCCCGACACGGTGGCATCGCTCTATCACGAGGCAATTCGCGACGGCGCCAAGGCAGAACTGCTGAACACCACCGGCACGGACTACTACCAGCCCGACCAGGCGGCGGTGGCCTTGGCATTTTTCCAGCGTTCGATCGATGACGCGACCGCCGACGTGTGGCGGTCTAACACCGGGCGCGTCTCTCGTGGGAGCACCAAATGGCTCTGACCATCACCCAGCTCATCAATGACGCGGCGCGGGATCTCCAGGACGCCACGCATATCCGCTGGACGCGCATCGAGCTGCTGGACTACTTCAATGCGGCGCAGCGCGCGTTCGCTGAGTACCGGCCGGACCAGTTGGCGCAAGAGCGGGTCCTGCCGCTGGTCGCTGGCTGGCGGCAAGAGCTGCCAGCTGATGCGCTGACGTTGATCGACATCACCAACAATGCGAACGCCATGGCGCGGCGCATCACGAAAACCGATCTACGTGTGCTGGACGCTGTGGCCGGCGCCTGGCGCTCGCAGTCGGCCGCGCTTGAGGTCCTGCATTTCATGCACGACATGCGGATGCCTCAGGAGTTTCTTGTTTACCCGCCCGTGCGCCCGGGCGTGAAAGTGCGCGCTGTGATCGCCGCCGCCGTGGTGGACCTGCCCGACGAGGCAGCCACGCCCACGGTGGACGCGCGCTGGATGGATGCGCTGCGGCACTTCGTCCTGTTTCGCGCCTGGTCCAAGGATGCGGAATTCGGCGGCAACCAGACCATGGCGGCCGCGCACCTTGAACTGTTCCACAACGCACTGGGCGTGCAGTCGAAGGCAGCCAACGAAATGGCGCCGACAACGTGACAAGCCTGCCAATCTGCAGACTACAAATTTAACCCGGGGCGCTGGAGTGCTCGAAACCGAAAGGAAGCCTCATGGCTGGTTTCTCCACTTCTCTGGGCAACGCGATCATCAACGCCACGCTGCGCGGCCAATCCTTCCCAGCGATCCGCACGCCGTTTTTCGTGCTGTTCACCGCTGACCCCACCGACGCATTCACAGCCGGCACTGAGGTCAACGCGGCCTGGTACCAGCGCGTGCCCACTGGCGCCTTCGCGGCGCCAGCCAATGCCGCCACCTACAACTCGGTGCGTGCGGAGTTCCCGCCCGTCACCGGTGCGCAGGTCACCGTCACGCACCTGGGCATCGTTGAAGGTGACTCCGCTGGCGACGCCACGGCCACCCTCATGTATTCCGAGCCGCTGCCCGCGCCGCGCACGCTGCAGATCAACGACGTGTTCGTGGTCGACAGCCAGACACTTACGGGCGACTTCACGCTGGCGCTGCTGTAAGCGAGGGGCGCGCGCGTGAACCGTGGACAGATCAATGGCTTTGCGCTCAACGGGGCATCTGCGGACCCCGTGGTGCGCGTGCGCGTGGACGCCAAAGGCTACGCCAGGGTCAGAGCGCGCGGCCGGGTGCTGGCCTATGCGGTCATGCATGCAGAGCCAGCAGCAAGCCTTGACGGCAAGCTGGGTCGGGTCGAGGCGCATCTGTCGGCGCAATCCTTGGCACGCGCCGCAGTCGAAGGCGCGCTGGGCCGGGTAGACATTCGTTCGCTGTTGTCGGTCACCGGTCGCGTTGTCATTGATGTGACGCTGCCGGCCATTCGCGGCCGGGTGGGCGCCAAGGCGCGGGCCAGCATTGGCGCGAAGCCGCACACCTTGGCGCGCAGCGGTGCCGCAGTGCAGGGCCGTGCCCAGTTTTCTCCCAAGACCTCGCTGCTGCGCCGTGGGCCGGTGCTGGCGCAGGGCCGCGCTGACATCGACGCGGACGGCGTGGTGTATGTGCGGCGCTGGCAGCGCGCGCCCGCAGAGGGCAAAGCACAGGCTTTCATTGCCACAACCTCCCGGGTTGAAGCACGCCTGGCGGCGCTGGTCCGAGCCCAGGTCAGTGCTTCGGTCGACTTCCATGTGCAAGCGCGCGCGCCCGTGACCTTCCAAGGCGTGGTCTTCATCGAAATCGATCCCGCCATCCACATGCGCCTGCCGTTCGATGAGCCGGCGCCCGACTCGCGCACCTTCACCGTACCAACAGGCATGACCACTTTCTATGTGACAGACCAGGGAACCAGCATGTTCAGAACCGCCCCTATGCAGCCAGCGGACACGCAGGACTTCGATATCGAGTTCGCGGAGTGGTTTCCACCTGGTGACGAAATCGTTTCCGTCGCGCTCAAAGCGCAACCCGCCATGCCCATGCCACCCAGCTATGCCATCGAAGGCCAGCGCGTGAAGGTGTGGATCTACGCCGGCGGTGCCAGCGGCCAGAAATACCAGATCAGCGTGACCGCGACAACGAACGACGGGCGCATCAAAGAGGTGGAGCTGATCGTGCCCATCAAGGAGGTTTGAAGTGCCCCAGCTTTTTCTGAACAATTTCCAGACGCAGTTCATTGCCAGCGTAAAGGCGGCGCCTGATTCCGCCAGCCCGGCGCTCGAGCTCGATTACGGCGTCCTGCGCGTTTCCGACGGCGCGGCCGGCTTGCTGCTGAACCCCGGCGCGGGAAATTGGTATGTGCTGACCGCCTTCAAGCGCTCAGGCTCTGCCGAGTCCGACTACGAAGTGCTGCATGTCACCGCCGTGGACAACGCCGTGCTGGGCGAGTGCCGATTGACCGTGCTGCGCGGCCAGGAGGGCACGACGCCCAAGAGCTATGTCGCGGGCGACATCGTGGAATTGCGCCTGACCGCTGGGGGCATGGGCCAGTATGTTCAGACCACTGACGCGCGGCTGTCCAATCCCCGGGCACCTACGGGCGCAGCCGGCGGTGTGCTCTCGGGCTCCTATCCGAATCCCGGTTTCGCCCAGGCCATGGCCACTGCTGCCGATCTGGGCGGCAAGGTCGACAAGATCGTGGGCAAGGGCCTCTCTGCCAACGACTACACCAACGCCGATATGGCGAAGCTTGACGGCATCGCGGAACAGGCCACCAAGAACGCGACCGATGCCGCGCTGCGCGACCGCGCTTCTCATACCGGTGTGCAGGCCATCGCCACGGTGACGGGGTTGCAGACGGCGCTCGATGCCAAGACGCCCGGCTCGCACGTCGGGTCCGGCGGCGCGGCGCATGCTGCAGCCACCAACGCCGCAGCGGGCTTCATGTCAGCAGCCGACAAGGTGAAGCTCGACAGCGTGGCTGCGTCTGCTACTGCCAATGCACCAGACGAGGCGCTGCGCGCGCGCGCCTCTCACACGGGCACCCAGTCAATCGCAACGATCGAGGGTTTGTCGCTGGCGCTGGGCGACAAGGTCGATGTGGTCGCGGGCAAGGGCCTTTCCTCTGCCGACTTCACAGCAGCAGAGAAGGCCAAGCTCGGAGGCATCGCGGCCTCGGCCACTGCCAATGCTTCGGATGCTGCATTGCGCGCGCGCTCAAGCCACACTGGCACGCAAGATATCTCCACCGTAGAAGGGCTCGCAGACGCGCTTTCCGCTAAGCAAGAAAGTCTGGTAAGCGGCATAAACGTAAAGACGGTCAACGGCCAGAGCGTAATAGGCTCTGGCAATCTGGTCATTTCTGCGACGCTACCCATGGTGAAGACGCCAGTGAACATCACGCCTGCAAACGGCGCAACGGACGTTACTGAGACGCCTCAGTTCGATGGCGGGACATACTATTCTCTCTATGGCGTCCCAATGACCGGGAGCCAATGGCAGGTATCCGTCTCCGAGGACTTTTCCAGCACCGTCATAGACCTGAATCTCAACAACACCGAAACGACATTCACTCCTGCGAGCGGCATATTCAGCACGAGCACAAACTATTTCTGGCGTGTCCGCTACAAGGACGTTAATGGGGATTGGTCGTCCTGGTCTGCAGTCACCTCATTCATAACGACTGCATACTTTGTTTCTTATATTCCACTACCAGAAGCTACGCCTGCGATAGGTGCGGCATTTCAGGGCGGGTTTTTCGCTGGCCTTATTTGGAACGAACTCACTCAGTCTTCAACATCCATGGCCGCAGGCACAGGCACAAAAGTGTTCGCCGTGCCCAATATGGCTGGCGCGCCAATAGTCTATGTCGGCCAAATCTTGGAGGTGCGCTCGCGAGCGAATCCGAATAACAAAATGATCGGAGCAGTCACGGATGCGCGCGGGCCTCTTCTTACCCTCGACATAAGCAGCGCATCCACATCTGCCACATTCAATGACTGGTCGATCATGTCCCGTTATCGAGTGATCCTGGCCCCTAAAGCTGCTGGCGAGAATGCGTCCATCCTATTGAAGAACGCAAATACCTCAATGCCCGCAGCTTCTGCCACCTTGAATGAGGGAAAGAGGTCGACGCAAGCGATGGTTGATGCAGACTCTGCTGCTGTATACCCTGCGGCGCATTGGTGCCGTAGCCTGAATATAGGAGGGCATTACGATTGGTATTTGCCTTCCCGCGATGAGTTGGAAATTTGCTTCCGCAACTTAAAGCCGACGACGGGGTCAAATAACGTTGCCATCACCAAGCCTGTCAGCGCCCTCAATTACGGGGTGCTTGGTGCACTTGACGACAAAGCAACGACCCAAGGAACAAATACAAATAGCTCCCCCATCGGTGTGGCATATACGACTACGGTTCCGGCAAGAACCGCCGTAGCGGCATTTTATTCTGGCGGCGCGGAGAGCTTCATAGCTACTGCAGGCCCGTCGTACTACTACTGGACATCTTCGGATTTCAACGATGTTCAAACATGGACTGTTATCTTCAATGCGGATGCATTAGGGAATCAGTTTCCGGTAGCTAAAGCCAATATTCGGCCAATACGCGCCGTGCGCCGAAGCATCATCTAAGGGCGGGAAATGAAGTTCATCAAGTTCACATACGTTGACTGCTTGACGGGTGTAAGCGTTGCATATGCGCCAGCGGCGAACGGACCCATTTTTCCCAACATTCCTGGGTTGGAGTTCGCTTGGGCACGCGAAAGCCTTTACCCGACCGCGGTGCCGCAATTCTTTGGAATCTGCCCGGACGAAAGCGATACGGCGGTTGAAGGGTTTCTGGGCGAATTCTCGCAAGTGGATTGGGAAAACATGCATTCCGACGAATTGCTAGCGCGCCGTCCGCCGATCCCGCAGGAGGTGACGATGGCGCAATGCCGCCTCGCATTGTTTGACCAGCACGGCATCCCTATCGAGAACGATGAAGAGTTCTACGCGCTCGCTGACATCCTGCCTGAAGCCGATCGCGCCCGCGCGCGCTTTGAGCTGCGCACGCGCGGCACTGTGCGCTACGACAACCCGCTTGTGATCGCATTCTGCGAGGCCATGGGCTGGGATCGCGATGCTCTGTTTATTTACGGTGATGCGCAGTGAGATAGCGATGCGTGCCAAGCCTGCCAGATTGGCAGGCTATGACGACCTACCGGCTCAATGCGTTTGCAGGCGAGGCGCCAAGCGTCTCCGATCGCTCCCTTGGCGCGAGCTTCGCGCGCCGTAATGAAAACCTGTTCTTGCCCAGCGGCGAGTTCTGGCCGCTGGCCGGCGATCGCCGCCACTCGGCATGCGTCGCCGGCGCCAAGACCTTGCACCGCTTCAACCGCGACACCACGGGCGCGGTGATCCAGAACCCCGATGCGTTGATTCGCTCCTATGCCCAGGAGCTTTCCTTCGTCAAAGGGCAGATCAATGACGAAGCGACAGAGCGAACCTACCGCACCACCAACGACGGCAGCGAGCGCCCGCGCGCGCTGGACATGCGCGGCAATGATCGGCTGCTGGGCGTGCCTCGGCCGGTGAAGCCGACCGTGACGCTGCAAGCGGTCGATGAGTTCACGGCCGAAGAAGCGGACACCTGGCTTTATGGCGACTTCGCGGAGATGGTGCGTCGGGACTTGTTGGCCACGGTGATACAGCATGCGGCCAACCCTACAGCCATTCGTTGGGATGCATCGGGGAAGTCGTATGCCGGGCCGACTTCCAACTATGGGCTGGCGCTGTCCAGCGCCGCCGGCGCGGGCGCGGCGCCGGACAATCTCTATGCGCTGATTGCGGAGGCGCGCGCTACCGCCACGGAAATGGATATGACCCGTTTGGGCGCAATCAAGACCAGCACAGGCTGGGCGGTGCCCGTAGCGGCCATGCCGTTCACCTACCAGTTCCGTCGGGCCAACCTGATCGAGGCGCTGCAGCTGCACGAGCTGCCTTCAACCGCTGGGGAGCGCGCGGGCGAAACCGTTTTCACAGCTGACCAGGCAGACGAGTTGGTCGACATGGTTGTGGCCGCGACTGCGCCCGGCACGGAATGCGCGAACTGGCGCAGCGAGCTGGATCGGCTGGTCAAAGAGTTTGCAGAGCTGGCGCTGAACAAGTCCTGGGTCACGCCGGGCACGGCACCCGTGAAACCTTCGGTCCCGACCGAACCGCAATGGCAAGGCGGCGGTGGGGACGGGGAGGTTGTTGCCGAGAGCCCTGCGTGGGTCCAGTATCAGGCGGCACTGGAGGCTTACTATGTCGCGCTCGACAAGTACACGGAGGGTAAGACCGCCGCGACCTCCCAGGCAGACAGCATGAATTCACGGATGATCGAAATCCAGCAGCGCTGCGCCTCGCTGGTCTCGAGCATCCAGACCCAGCTGAGCAAGCAATACGTGGCGGCGACAGGATCGCCCGATATGGTTGGCACCTGGTTGGACAAGCTGGGCGGCGTGGCCTCCCTGGCCGGGGAGACGGTCGAACGCGTGGTGGATTCCCGCTTTTACGTGGCAGCCCTGGTCACGGACTGGGGCGAGGAGTCCGAACCGTCGCCGTTATCGGACATGCTCGAGGCGGACGCGAACGATGCGGTGCTGGTGGCGCGGCCGTCGCTGATGACCGGCGAGAGCTACGCGGCGCGCAGCATCGTGAAGTGGCGGCTGTACCGTAGCAACACATCGAGCACGGCCGCAGCCTGGCAGCTGGTGCAGGAGATGCAAATCACGGTGGCCGCGTTCCTCGATGACAAGAAAGGCGAAGAGCTCGACAGCCTGCAGCCGCAGTTCACCTGGTCGGCGCCGCCGTACCGCATGGACTCTCAGTATGAGGGAGACAACAAGCCGACCGTGGGCCTGAACCCGTATCTGCGCGGGCTGGTCGGAATGCCCAACGGCATCATGGCTGGCTTCATCGACAACACGGTGGCGTTCTGCGAGCCGTATATCCCATATGCCTGGCCGGTGGACTACCAGGTGACGACAGAGTTTCCGGTGGTTGGCTTCGGGGTGTTCGACCAGACGCTGTTCGTGGGCACGACCGGCAACCCGTATTTCGTGACCGGTGCGCATTCGGCATCGATGTCGGCCCTGAAGCTGGAGAGCAATCAATCGTGCGCGGCGCGGCGCTCGATCGTGAGCGTGCAGGGCGGCGTGCTCTATGCGTCGCCCGATGGCTTGTGCCTGGCCAGCGCGCGCGGCGTCGAAGTCGTGACCCGGCAGCTGATCACGCGCAAGGATTGGCAGGCGCTGCAGCCGGCGACGATGTTCGCGGCCGAGCATGAGGGTGTCTACTACCTGTTCTACGCTGGTTCCGGTGGCGGGTGCCTGGCGTTCAGCCTCCAAGACGGCATGAAGCTCGGTCGCGTCGCGCTGTCGGGCACAGCGGTCTGGGTCGACAAGTTCAATGACCTCATGTACCTCGCGCAAGGCGAGAACATCATGGAGTGCTTCTCTGGCGCTGAGCTGCGCGCGGCGCGGTGGAAGACCGGCCTTGCCACGCAAGGCCAACAGTTGCCGCTGGCCTGGGCCAAGGTCTATGGCCAGCAGGATGCCGCGCACCCGGTGACGCTGCGGCTGTGGGGCGACGGCCAGCTGCGTCACACCGCGGCCTTCACCAATCTGGAGCCGCAGCGGCTGCCACCCGGTCGATGGCTTGAGCACCAAGTGGAGATCGAGGGCGCCGCGCGCGTCACATCGGTGGTGCTGTGCTCCACGACCGAGGAGCTGCGCGCTATATGACCAACCGCATCAAAACTGATACGGGCGTGGCCCGGCTGCCGGCGCTTCCGAGGGTCAACCTCCAAGACCCCGGACTGTCCAACTGGGTCAATGCCGTGACCGAGCGCCTGCAGGTGCGCGAGGGTGAGCGCGGCAACGACAACGAGCGCGCCGTGACCGTGCGCGAGCTGCGCGCAATGACCGGTCAGGTGGAGAGTGTCACGCAATTGCTGGCAGCAGGGAAGACACCGGCCGACGGCGAGGTGCTTCTGGACCTGGGCGGCGGGCTTTCTGCGACGGTCGCGGTGGAGCGCTTCGCTCAATCCATCATCGACTCGCGCCTTTTCAAGAGCCTTGCCAAGACCCTGGATGACCCCAGCAGGTTTGACCACCTCGCCAAAGAGATCCGCGACGAGCTGGTGCGTTCCATTGCGGATGAGGCGTCAAAGCGCGGCGCGGCGATTCGCGATGTGCAGACCATCATCCAGTCGAACGAGCGCAGCATGGCCATGGTCATCCGCGAAATCACCGCCAGCGTGGGCCGTGCCAGCGCGGGCTTGCGCGCCACGCAGGCAGCCTGGAGCGACGGGCAGCGAGCCATGGCCACGAACGTGCTGCAGCTGCAGGCGTCGCTGGGCAACTACTACCAGGACGGCACGCCCGGGCGCGCGAGCCTCGAGGAGGAAATGACGGTGGTGGCAGGCTATGCCGAAGGGCTACGCGCGCAATATACGCTCAAGGTGCAAGCCGGCGGCGCGCTGGCGGGGTTTGGCATCGCTGCAGAAGAAGTGAACGGCAAGACTTCCAGCGCGTTCATCATCATGGCCGACAAGTTCGCCATCGTGGCACCGAACTACAGTGGCGGGCTGTTGCGCACGCCGCGCGCCGAGGATGTTGTGTTTGGGGTCGACAGCCAAGGGATCTACCTGCAGAACAATGTGTACCTTAAGGGGAATTTGCGTGTCGATGGCACTGGCCGTAAGCTGAGCGATGGGCTGCGCGGCGGTGTCCTGCTTTCGGCAAGCGGCATCAACTGGAGCGACACCACTGCGCGCCAATCGGTCTGGCGTGCGCTGGGCAACGCCGGCACGGCGCCCAACAACAACCATCTGGTGGTGGGCGATGTCGTGACGATTACCGGCGTGGGCTTTACGCAGACCCGCTACTGGATGGGCACGGCCTGGACCATCCCCGCAGCAGTGTTCAGCGGTGACGTGTTGGTCGACGGAACCGTGGCCGCGCGCAAGATCGACACCCGCGGCCTGACAGTGCGCGACAACCAGGGCAATGTGATCGTAGACGTCAACGGCCTGGATGCGCAGTGGGTGCGCAACATCAAGGCGGCCCAGGTGGACGGCCTGGGCACCATGGCCACACAGAACGGCGCAGTGATAGGGGAGACCGTGAAGCTCCCCAATGGCTATGTGCTTCAGACGACAGATTTCGTGAACCGGCTGACGCGCATCTCGACCAACAACATCAGCACGTTCATGGACACGGCGGCCATTGGCACGGCTTACATCGGCCAAGCCGCCGTGGGCACGCTGCAGATAGCCGGCAACTCGGTGACCGTGCCGGGAACCAGCACGGGCAGCGGCGATTCGGCCAGCGTCACGATCACGCTGGACCAGGCCGGCACCGTGCTTGTCACCGCCACATTCTTCGGCGCCTGGATCTCTGAGGCGTACTTTCGCCTGCGTGTCGACGGGCGGACCTTTTCGGAGTCCTATTCCAACTCCAGCGGCGGTGTCAGCCCCTATTTCCCGGTAACGGTTTCTTCCTCCGTGCAGCTGGGCCCAGGCACCTACACTTTCTCCCTCAACACCACCAACACTGCAGGCAAGGCTTGCGCCTCTTCAACCATCACCGTATTCGGGGCCAAGCGATGAGCAGGCGCATCACCATCTTCAAGACCGCAACCGGTGAGATTTGCAAAACCACCGTTTGTCCCGGCCAGGACGTCGCGCGGCAATGCGGCCCGGGCGAGTCGTACATCCACGGCGCTTTCAATTTCGAGACGCATTTCGTAGACCTGCACACCAAAGCACCCGTGCAGAAGCCGCCCCGGCCGTCAATGCACCACCAGTTCGATTTCGCCCGACGGCGGTGGGTAATTGATGAGCTGGAGGCCTGGGCAGAAGTGCGTGCCGAGCGCGACCGACGCATCGCGGCCAGCGACTGGGTCGTGCTGCGCGCGACCGACCAGGGCGCCGCCGTCCAGCCAGAGTGGCAGGCCTACCGGCAGGCGCTGCGCGACATCACCGATCAGCCCGATCCGCTGAGCATCGTCTGGCCAACGCCGCCCGCGTGAGTCGTGCCAAGCCTGCCACCGTGCTGGCATGGCCCCCTCATTCGAATACGACCTCGACGCGGTGCTGCCATTCGTGCAGCAGCAGATCCCGGGCCTGGCCCGAGCCCAGGACATGCGCGCTATCGGTCTTCGCCGCGGCGTCCAGCTTGTCGCAGGCGTCCTCTACGAAGGTTTCAACGGCCGCAACCTATGGATGCATGTCGCGGGCGCACCCGGCGCGCGCTGGCTCGTCCGAGACTACTTGCGCGCGTGCTTCGCCTATCCGTTCCTGGTCTGCGGTGTGGACCGGGTGAGCGGCTACGTGAACGACAACAACGCCCAGGCGCGGCGCTTCAACGAGCACCTGGGCTTTCGCGAGGAAGCACGGCTGCGCGGGGCGGCGCCGGATGGTGGGGATGTGATTGTTTTTGTGATGTGGAAAAAGGAGTGCAGGCATGTCGCGCTGGCATAAACACGATTGGGATTTCTTGCCTGAACGGGCGTTCGCACCGCGGCCCAGCGGCGGCATGACGCTGGAGGGAAGCAAGGGCAGCAGTGCGCCCGCGCCAGATCCGCGCCTTGTTGAAGCACAGATCAAATCCATGGGCATTCAGGATTCTGCTATCCAGCGGATCCTTGCCCAGTCCGAGGACATGGCACCCGCTCAGAAGGAACAGACGCAATTCGCTCTGGATACGTCCAAGGCCGCATGGGAGCAGTCGCAAGCTGATCGCGACTATGCCCTCGGTCGACGTGATCAGTTGTCTGGTCTTCAGGACGTGATTTCCCGCGACGCCAAGACTTTCAACACCGAGGCCAAGCGCGAAGAGCTGGCCGGCCAGGCTGGCGCCGACGTGTCTCAGGCCTATGCCGGCGCGCAGCGCACTCAGGCGGCCGAGATGGCGCGGATGGGCATCAACCCCGCCGACGGGAAGTATGGCGGTGCCTCCAACACGCTGACCGCAGGTACAGCTCTGGCCACGGCCCAGGCCAAGAATGGCGCGCGAACCGCGGCGCGCGCCGAGGGCCAGCAACTTACCGACAGGGCAGCTAACGTGTTGTCGGGCTACCCGGCCATGGGCATGCAGACGACCGGCCAAGGCGCTGGCTATGGCACCAACGCGCAGATGATCGCCAACACGGGCCTGGCAGGCTTGAATTCCGGCTTCGGAGCGGCGGGCAGCATGGCGGGCCAGATGGGGGCCAACGCGACGAACATGTGGGGGGCTCAGGCGAGCCGCGAGGCCAATATGCAGTCACAGGAAACGACAGGCGGGATTCTCGGCGGCATCGGTGGCGTGGCAGCCGGGCTGGCGAAGACGGGCATTTTCTCGGACCCTCGCTTGAAGACTGCCGTCACGATGACAGGTCGCGATGAGCGAACCGGTCTCGCTCTCTACGAATTCAGCTACCTGGATGACCAAGCAGGGCGCCGTTACCACGGTGTCATGGCCGACGAGGTGCGCGACAAATTCCCCGAGGCTGTGCAGCTGGACGAATCGGGCTACCTGCGGGTCGACTACCAGATGCTCGGCATCGAATTCAAGGAGGTGGCGTAATGCGGCGCGGACGTTCTTCGGTCTCTGACTTTTTCGCCAACTTCAACCAGGCCTATGGCACGGTCAACAACGTCGCCAAGGATGTGGAGCTTTCGCGCGTGGCAGGCGCCAAGGCCGAGGAGTCCACAGGCTTCACCGCTGAGCAGGGCCAGCAGCTGGAGAGCCTGGCTAAACAGGGCTTTGACAACATCACCTATGACGACCAGGCCAAGGCCTATGTGGCGAAGAACGCCGCGGGAGCCAGCAAGTCCGTAGCGATGCAGGGTGTGACGGACTTCATGGGAAATCGCACGGCCGGCGGTCAAGACAATGCGCGCATGCAGGCGATGGCCGGCGTGCTGACGAAATACGACCCCGAGCAGGGCATGCGCATGCAGCGCGAGCTCAAACGCGATGCCCGCGATGACAAGCGCTGGCAGCGCGAGGACAAGAAAGCCACGGACGACGAGGAATTCGAAACCGGATTGCGGGCCGAGTACGGCAACTCCATCTTTGCCAAGCGTATGGGTGAGTACGCGCCGCAGATGCAGGCATACGAGCAGGCCGATAAACAGTACAAGGAGCGCATGCAGGCGGGTGAGTCGCCGCAGTCGCTGGGCATTCCGCCCACGGCGCCGCAACGGCCAGCCTATTCCATAGCCGAGTCCCTCGCCGACAGCGGGCGCCTGCTGGCGTACAAGGCCACCAAGGGAAAAGCCGATCCGGGCGAGATCATGCGTTATGCAGAAAACTTCAAAAAGGTGACCGACGAAGGCTATGCGCAGGCGTTGAAGCTGGCGCAGGGCGGCGCGCCGCTGGCAAAGGTGGCAGAGCAGTTCAACCAGATGGGGGGCGCCAAGTTCGACCCTGCCGCTGTGGTGTCCGATGAAATGGTCAAGGGCGCCGATGGCGTGTCTTCCCGCATCATTAAGTTCAAGGATCCATCAGGCAAGGTGCAGACGATCAATGCTCTTTCGGAACTCGACTCCATTGGTCAGGCCGAAGGGTACTTCAACCGCTTCTACAAGTCCGAAGACAACCGACGCAGCAACAAGGCCGATGGTCGGGCAGATGCACAGTTGCAGCTGAGCAAGAACGCCGACGGCCGCGCCGCGGCGGCAGATGGGCGGGCCGCGGCTTCTCATGCTGTGGCGATGGCCGATCGGCGCGAGATACCCAGCGTGCGCGAGCAGCTGGCCCGTGAGGCAAACCCGAACATTTCTGAAGCTGGGGCAAGGGCCGCGCGCCTGGGAGTCACCCCTGTGCCTGGAGCCACCAAGGAAAAGTACAGTTATGACCCCGTGAAGGTGCAGAAGGCGCTGGGGGAGCTCATCCCCGGAACTTACGGCGGCGAGGACAAGGTCAAACGCAACCCGGGGGAGGAAAAAAAGTTTGACCAGTTCATGGCCGAAAACAATATCCGCGACACCGATCGAGCGCTGGTGCTATACCGACAGTCCCAGGTGAAGGCAGACAAGATCAATCAGCAGCCACCAAGGAAAATAATGGGTGAGTCTGACTACAAGAAGCTGCCTTCGGGCGCGCGCTATATCGATCCGAGTGGTGGTGTGAGAACAAAGCAGTGAGCGGCTAGGGCTTCAGATCCTCTTTAGCAAGTGGGTCGTCTGCCCACCACTTGTCATCTCGAGTGCGTCCTGTTGGTGCGGTTGATTCATTCAGCTGCATTTCTCTATGCTTCAGATCAGATGCCCTGTCTCTCTCTCGTTGGTTGAATGCATTCAGCCACGGCGATGCGACTGCAAGCAATAGAAACAACCAAGCAATGGTGAAGAGCACTGTTTGCCAGCGAGATTTTGCATGTTTTGTGAAAAACAGTAGGTATAAGCCGGCGACTGCACCAGAAAAGACCAGTGGAACGAGCCATGCAGCGAGCCAGCTAAGTAAAGGTCTTGGGAGTTGATAAATATCGATGTACCCCAGCGCTACAACCATCATGCCGACAATGTGCCGAGCATAGATGAGGCCGGGTCGATTGAATTCTGTGTTGTTTCTCATGCCTTTTTACCGTGGGCGGCATTTAAAAACCAAGTAGTCAGGTGAAACTATTTTTAAATCTGATCCGTCCTTGATGTAAAAAGCTTGGTGCGGTAATGCTGTTAATTATTTTGGTGGTAATTTTGTTGCTGTTTGTATTTATCCAGCACATACCATTACGCGTTTCGTCAATATTATTGAATGAGCGTGGCATGTCATAAATTTTCCCATCGCCATTTGAAAATGCTACGACTTTTTTGGTAGTGCATTTTTTAAAAATCACACCACTGCATACGCTCGCTTCGATTTCTCCGTCAGCGATGTACTCGGTGGCCGCGTGAAGTGGAAGTGTGCAAAAAGCAAGTGCTGCCGCAGTTAATTTCCAGGTATCCATGACTACTCCTTCTCTGTAAGGGAATGTAGCAGAGCGTACGAGCAGACGTGCCAAGCCTGCCAAATTGCTTCCACTACAGGAGCATCGCATGGCTGAAGATTGGTGGAGCAAGGACCCGTTGGCGGAGGGTGACAACCGTAGCTCGAAAAGCTGGTGGGAGAATGATCCACTATTTGATGAGGCAAAGCCTGCACCCCCCGTACCCAAGCCCCAGGGGATCGCTAGGTATGTGGCCGATGTCGCTTTCGACGCTAGTAAACGCATGGCCGGAGCGGCCGCGAGCGGCCTTGCCTCAATTCCCGAAGCGCTTCAGTCGGGCGCGCGTGCCGCAGTGCGCCAGGGTGCTGGAGGCGACCCTGCTACGGTCATGCCGTCGTCCGTTTTCATGCCTGGCATCGATACCGATGAGGGGATCAATGGTCCCATGACCGACGCGCAGCGTGGGACGCGAGAACTGGGGGCAGAGCGCCTGGCCGCCGGCGTGCGCCTGCCTGGCGCAGCGACCGCCGCCAAGGTCGGCAAAGACTTGCAGCAGAGCATCAATGCCTCGACCAGCCAGGCAACTCAGGAGGCGGTGGCCAATTCGCAGATCACTGGCAACCTGCTGAAGGGAGAAATAGATTTTGGCAAGGACCCTTCGGTTCGCGGGTTTTTGATGCAGGGTGCCGACGTATTCGGCTCGATGCTGCCAGTGGTTGCCACCGCCCTGGCTACGCGCAGCCCTTCCGCCGCTGGCGCTGTAGGCGGCGCCATGGCTGCAGGCGAGGGCGTCAGCAACGCCCGCGACTACGTGGCAAAGATGACGGATCAGCAGCTGCAACAGCACAGTCCTCTTTACAAGCGCCTCACGGATGCCGGGGCTTCGCCTGCCGAGGCTCGACAGCTCGTCAGCGTGCGCGCCGAAGATACCAGCGCGCTGCTTCAAGGTGCCGTTGCTGCTGTGGGCGATCGGTTCACCGGCAGCTTGGTGACGGGCGGGCTGGACAAGGTGATTGGCCGCGTAGCTGGTAAAAGCGTGGTGGGTCGCGCGGCCGCCGGCGGCGCCATGTCGTCGTTGGAGGAAGGCACCCAGGAGTTGAGTGAAGGGGTGGCGTCCGACATCGGCACAAAGTCCGTAGTGACCAACAAGGAAATAGGCGAAGACAGCGCGGCCAATTTCGTGCTTGGCGCGCTGGGCGGTGGCGCGCCGGGCGCGGTGCGCGGAGCAGTTGCGCGGGGGAACTCGGGGGTTACGCAGTTGCCGGCAGGGCCAGCCGGTGCTGAGACGACGCTCGAGCAGCCCGAAGCCGCAGCAAGTCAAACGCCGGCGCCGGTTGATCAGCAGACAGAGCAGCAGCGCGCACAGCAGCCGGATGGCGCACCAGGCAGCATGGAAGATGCCAAGGCCTCGATGCGCTTGGCAGAATTGGAAGTCATCGACGGCAGCGTGGGCCTGAACCCCGCACAGCAGCAGGAGCGCGCGGCCCTGGTACAGCGCGTGAATGCCCAGGCCGCGCGGGAGCTGGAGCAGGAGACCATTGGCGAATCCGTCGACGCTGTGGCGGATGCGGATCCGGCTGCGGATGCTCAATCTGCCGGCGCTGGCGCGGGCGAGGCGGCGCCACAGTTCGACCCGGCGGCGGCACAGTCCGCCACATGGCGGGATTTTGTCGCCGAGCGCGGGCACAAGCTGTCGGCGCTGCGCAAGGATATGCCTGAGTGGGATCAGCTTCAAGGCGAGTGGGCGGCGGTGAAAGCCAACCGCGCCGGTGATCAAGGTGCCCGCCCGCAGCTGCTGCAAGACCTCGAGGCGGTGGTCGAGCGCGCTACAGGCGACATGCGGAAAACTGCCGTGGAGTTGCTGGCACGCCTAGAGAAGGGCGGCATGCCGGCCCATGTCCAGAAGTTTCTTGAGCGCGAAGCGTCCGAGTTGGTGGCAGCTGCGCCGGCAGCGCCAGCACCGGCAGCGGAGGTCGCTCGCCCGGCCGCTTCGGTTGAGCCTGAGCGCTTGACACCGCAAGAGCGGCAAGAGTATGAGCGGGCCTACCGGCGACCGGTGGAAGATCCGCTCGGGGAACTGCAGGGGCGAGTTCGCGCGGAATCGACGTACACGGGCAGCAGCGAGGTCCAGCAATTGCGCGAGCAGCTGGAAGACGCCTGGCTTGAGCTCAACGTGGCCACGGGGACACCGTCTGCGAATGCTCCTGGCCCAGCGCCGGCAACGGTCGACGGCGAGGCAATCCAGCAGGTCGATGCGAAGGTGCGCAGCCGGCGCATCCGAGATGCCCTGCAAAACCTGATGGATGGGGAGGTGAGCAACACGCTGCAGGTCGTTGCAAGCCTGGACGGCGCGCTGGAGCGAATTGGCGACACGCCCCTGAGCGCGAGCGAGCGTCAGGCAGTGTTGCGCGTGGCTGATGCGTATTTCGGGTTCCGCGGCGCCGGCGAACGCGCGCCGCTGCCGTCGCCCGCTGCCGCACTTGAAGATGTCGGTGCGGACAACTCCAGCATGGAGGCGCTGATTCAGGAGCGCGGCGCGCCGCGGCGTCGCAATCAGGCGCTGACGGAAGAGTCGCAAGAACAGGGGGCGCCGGCGGCGAGCGAGGCTGTTGCGCCGGCGGCTTTCGACCCGGCTTCGGCCCAGGCCAAGACCTGGCCCCAGTTCGTTGCTGAGCGTGGCGACAACGTGCGCACGCTTCGCCGTGGCTCGCCTGCGTGGGATCGCTTGCAGAACGAATGGGACGCCGTGAAAACGCGGCGCGCCGGTACCAACGCAGAGGGCACGGGCTCCGTTGGCGCGCCTACGCCCGAGATTCAAAACCGCGATCGCGCGCGGCCGGCGTCTGTCGTGCAGATGCAGGCCATGGCCCAGAACCCCGATTACATGCGCTTGGGCTTGTCGCGCAGCCCGGAGTCTGGCGCGCCCATGGTGTTTGCCGTGGGAGACCGGGTGCAAGCCGCCAACATGCTGGGTTCGGCTGACGTGGCAGTGATGAGCGATGGCCAGCGCGTGCCGTTCCAGTATGCGGTGATGGAGGCGGCCGATGTGCAGCCGTCCAACTTTGCCGATGGCAATGCCAACCCCATGTTCGACAGTGCGCACCCGGGCGTAGTGAAAGCGCTGAACAACGGCCGCACCGCGGGCCTGCGCGCCGCCTACGAGCGCGGCACGGCCGACAACTACAAGCGCGAGTTGATCAGCGACAGCGCCATGCATGGCATCGACGCCAGGGTGATCGAGGGCATGAAGGCACCGGTGCTGGTGCGGCTGTATTCGGAGAAAAACAACCAGGCCAACATGGGGGCCAAGAGCCAGAGCCAATCCCTGGGCCTATCGGCCGCCGAGCAAGCGGCGACCGACGCGACGCTGATGGATGCCGCAACGCTGGACGCATTCGGCGCTGGCGAGATGGATAGCGCCGGCAATCGCGACTTTGCGCGCGCGTTCATCGGCAAGCTGCAGGCCGAGGGCCAGGACGTGGCCGGGATGATGGATGCCAGTGGTGCCTTGTCGCCCGCCGGCGTCACGCGCCTGCAGGCAGCCCTGGTCCACAAGGCCTATGGCGACGGCGATCTGGTCGAGTCCATGTTCGGCAGCACCGACAACGACATCCGCGCCATTGGCGAGTCGCTCAAGGCCGTGGCTGGCGAGTGGGCGAACATGCGCCACGCGGCCGAGCTTGGCGCAATCAATCCGGAAGTGGACGTGACCGGCAGCCTGCTGCAGGCCATCCGCCTGGTACAGAAGGCGCGGCGCGAGCGCGCATCACTCTATGACGCCATCAACCAGGTGGACATGGAGACCGGCGACGTGGTGGACCCGCTGACAGTGGGCCTGCTGCGCATGCTGTATTCCGGCCACTACCTGACGCGCGCCCTTGGCCGCGACCGCGTCGTGGAATCGCTTCGCCAGTACCTGGCCGCATCCTTGTCGACCCGCAGCGCCGGTGATATGTTCGGTGAGCAGGTCGGCCCGGCTGACATTCTTTCCGCCCTGAACGGGCAACCAACCCAGCAAAACAATGACGCCCGCACCCAAAACCCAAGCCAACCAGCACCCGATGCCACGCAAGGCGAGCGAGGCACCCCTGGCGGCGTCCCTGCTGGCAGCCGTCCTGATGAACCAGGGAGCGAAGCACGGGGACCGCGACCAGATCGAGCAGGGCAAGAAGCTGCTGAACCTGGCGGACGCAGCGAAGGGCAAGATGCCCAAGATCCCGGCCGACAGCAAGATGGCCGCAGCGATCAAGGCGCTGGCGAAGACAGCAGTAGCGCCGTAGAGCCCGAGCTGGCGCTGGCCAGCTACACGCCCGAGGAAGTCGCCGCGCAGCAGGATGCGCAGGCCCAGGCCGGCCGCGAGCGCGAGAAGGTCGAAGCCAAGGCAGATGCTGATGCCAAGGCCGACCGCGAGCGTAAAGAGATTGCTGCGCGCATGGATGCCAGTGCGGATAACTTCCAGCTTGGCCAGGATCCGCAAGATGCGATCAGTGGGCAGGCAGGCATCGATTTTGAAGACGTGCCTTTCCGGCGCGGAGATCAGGACGGCACCGCCGATCCTGCCGCGGCCGCAGGCATGACGCCTGAGCAAGCCGAGCAACTGCTGCGCATCATGGGCCAGGCCCCGAAGCAGTCCCGCGCAGCACAGGCCGAGGCAGTGAACAAGGTGCGCGCCACTGTGGATGCGATTCGCGCCGCGTGGGCCAATGGCCCCGAGGTGATCGTGGCGCACGACATGAGCGACGCCGCAATTCCGCGTGCGGCCCGCCTCGCGGATGATGCGCAGCGCAGCGGCGGGGCCGTCGGCAATCCAGAGGGCTTCTATTACGGCGGCAAGGTCTACCTGCTGGCGAGCCAGCTTCCCACCCCGCAGGATGCGGCGCGCGTGTTGATGCATGAGGCG
Source organism: Comamonas sp. (assembly GCA_037968595.1). Lineage (GTDB taxonomy): Bacteria > Pseudomonadota > Gammaproteobacteria > Burkholderiales > Burkholderiaceae_C > Comamonas. Next base: position 6,518 of record JBBKVU010000421.1, on the reverse strand, counting down.
CTGGGCCACCACGGGCTGCGCGGTGTGTTCGGCAAGGACCTGGATGGAGTGCTCGAGCAGATCGCGGCCGTTCGGCGGGACGACGTGCGCCGCAAGGCTGCAGAGTATGGGCTTGACTACGAGAACCCCAAGCAGCGCCTGGATGCCGCCGAGGAAGTGTTGGCCGAGTGGGCGCAAACCCGACCCGAGATGGGCTATGTGCGCCGCGCCGTGGCGGCCATCCGCACCTGGGTGCGCAAGCATGTGCCCGGCATGCGCGGGCGCACCCTCACCGACGACGAGATCATTCGTTCCTACATCCTGCCGGCGCGCGGCTGGGTGGAGCGCGGCGCTGGCGCTGGTCAGCAGGCGCAGGCGTCTTTCAGCCGCTCCGGCGCACAGGCTTCGTCGCCGCTCGACACATTTCCCGCGGAGTTCATGAGCGAACTGGCAGCGGCCGACGAGCTGTTTGCAAATCCGGTGGTCCACGCCGGAACTGCTGAGGCAGCCTTGCGGCAGATCGATCCCACTGTGAAGTTCGTTGGCGATGTGACCGCACAGGATGAGCGCCAGGAAAGCGGCGCGGACAGCAAGCTCTTGTTTCGCACGGGCAAGGGACGAGATTTCTATGTGTTCGAGAAGGGTGATGAAATCTGGCTGGACGTCAGCCGATTGGATGAGGGTGATGGCGGCAGTGCTATCTATGCTGCCCTGATGGACTATGCGGCCAGCGCGGACAAGGTCTTCATTGGCGACCCGGCGGGGCTGTCGGACGTCGCGATGCGCCGCCGCCTCGAGGCGATGATTTCCTCTGCCATCAAGCATGGCAGCACGGACCACATGCAGCCGCACGAGCGCCAAGAGAAGGGCGACGACGGGCTTGGGATTCCCGCGCTGAAGTGGAGGGACGGTGATACGATCGGCAACATCCAGCGCATGATTGATGCGTCTCTGGCCTCCATTTCTGCATATGTCCCTGAATTCCGCCGTGCCCGCTATGACTTCGCAACCGGAACCTTCCGAAACTCTGAAGGCGGACGCCTTCATGATGAGGTGCTTCGAGGGTGGGCATCTGAGCATCCAAGAATGCGAGCGGCAGGCCTTGGGAGCCGTTCGATTAGGAGAGGCATTCTCCTCAATACCTTGGCACGCACAGAGAGCGGCCAAAGACCCGGAATACTGGAGCAAGCTCTACGGCAGCCGCGTCAACTCGTAGGCGAGGACGCTAAACAGATTTTCTACAGCCGCACGTCTGGCGGCAACGGCACCCAGGCGGCAGCTGCGCAGCAGACCAAGCTGGCCCAGTTGCAGGCCAAGGTCAAGGACCTTACCAGCCGCAAGTCTGTTGATGCCTGGCTGTACAACTGGCAAGACCGGTTCATCGACCTCAAGCGCATTCAGGAAAACATCAAGGCCCTGAACGGCGCTGTCAGCGAGACCAGCGACGCCTACCGCGGCGAAGAGCTGTATCACAAGCGCGTCGCCAAGCGCACGTCGAACTTCCTGCGCGACGAGGTTCGCCCGCTGCTCAAGGCGTTGAACGAGGCGAAGGTGAACATCCAGGACTTCGAGCGGTTCCTGCACGCGCGCCATGCGCCCGAGGCCAACCGCGTGATGGCCGAGCGCAACCCGAACCAGCGGCAACTCGATGCCAAGCGCGCAGCGGCCGAGAACGACGTGAAGAAGTTCCGCCTGCAGCTGCGACTCCAGAGCGCCAACCCAGGCGGTAAGCCCACCGTGGAGTTGCAGAAGGCGCTGGGCCGGGCCTTGATGGAGAAAGACCGCTGGTCTAGTGCCCAAGCCTTCGAAGGTACCGAAGAGCAGCGTCTGTCCCTGTCCGGCATGAGCGACCAAGAAGCCAACGCCATCATGACCAGCTACGCGCCTGCAAGGCGCAAAGCCATGGACGACTTGGCCGGCCGGGTGGACAAGATCAATACGTCAACGCTTCAGACCTTGGAGAGCTACGGGCTGATGAATGGCGAAACGCTCGACGCCTGGCGTAAGACCTACCAGCACTATGTGCCGCTTCACCGGGACGAAGCCCACGCAGAGAGCAAGGCGCACCCCATCGGCCAGGGCTTCAGCACCAAGGGCGATGCCAGCAAGCAGCGCACGGGCTCGAACGAGAAGGTGACCAATATCCTGGGCCACATCGTGATGCAGCGCGAGACAGCGCTGACGCGGGGCGAGAAAAACAATGTGGTCAAACGGCTGTACGTGCTTGCGGGTCAGAATCCCGATGACAACGTTTGGTCGCTGGACCTACCGAAAAAGAAGGTTGTCGACCCGGACACAGGACTGGTCAAGACGGTGGTGGATCAGGGGGTAAAGGATAAAAACCATGTGGTGACTCTGCGCATCGGCGGCAAAGACCAGTACATCGTTTTCAACCCGCGCAACGAACGCGCTGTGCGTTTGGCGCTGGCCATCAAGAACATGGACACCAATGAACTGGATTGGCTGTCTCGGACCATGGGCCACATCACGCGGTGGTTTGCAGCCGTCAACACGCAGTACAACCCAGTGTTCGGGGTGATGAACTTCGCGCGCGACGTGCAAGGCTCGATGCTGCAGCTGTCCACCACGCCGCTGGCCGGCCAGCAGGCCGAGGTTTTCCGCAACATCAGGAAGAATTCCCTTGCGATCTGGTCCGACCTGCGGCGCGAGCGCAAGGAAGCTGGCGCTGGGAAAGGGCAGTGGGCTCAGCTGTGGGAGCAAATGCAGCTGGACGGCGGCACCACCGGCTACCGTGATCTGTACGCTGACCCCGCCGATCGCGCCAAGGCGTTGCAGAAGGCGCTCGACCAGCAGGGCCAGGGCAAGACCGCGGCGGCTGGGCGCGCGCTGATGGAGGTCCTTTCCGACTTCAATGAAACGCTCGAGGCCACCACGCGCCTGGCGGTCTACAAGGCTGCGCTGGATCATGGCCAAAGCCGGGACTCCGCAGCCAGCATCGCCAAGAACATCACGGTCAACTTCAACCGGCGCGGCAAGCGCGTGGCCGTGCTGGGGCACCACTACGCTTTCATGAATGCGGCCATCCAGGGGAACAAGCGCTTGCTGGAGACGCTGGCCGGGCCTACGGGGCGCAAGGTGATGATCGGCGGCGTGCTGCTGGGCATGATGTCCGGCATGGCCGGCGCGCTGATGATGGGCGGCGGCGGGGCGGATGACGAGTGGAAGAAGATTCCCGAGTTCACCAAAGAGCGCAGCCTCATCATTCCGCTTGGCCGCGAAGACTACGTGGCCGTGCCCATGCCGCTGGGCTTCCATGTTTTCCCGAACATCGGCCGCAAGATGGTGGATTTCGCCATGCACGATGACCCGACCAAGAACCGCGGCGGCCACCTGGTCGACCTGGCGCTGATAGCGCTCAACGCATACAACCCGCTGGGCGGCTCCGAAAACATTTCCCAGATGCTCACGCCGACCTGGCTCGATCCGGTTGTCGCCCTCTGGACGAACACGGACTGGACCGGCAAATCCATATACAGGGAAGATCGATCGCAGCAGGATCCAAAGCCCGGCTTCACGCGCGCAAAGGACTCAACCGCAGCGCCGTACCGGTGGATTGCAGAGCTGGCCAACAGCGCCACGGGCGGCAACGAGTGGCGTCCGGGGGGATTCAGCCCCACGCCCGAGGCCATCGAATATCTGGTGGAACAGTTCACCGGCGGCGTTGGCCGGGAGTTGAACAAGGTGGGAGCGATGTCGACAGCCGCCGTGACAGGCGAGGAACTGGCTGCGCACCAGCTGGTGCTGGTTGGCCGCATCTATGGCAACACGCGAGGGGTGAACGGCGAGAGCTCGGCCTACTACGAGAACATCCGGCGCATCAACACCAGCTCGAGCGAGGCCAAGGGCCGCAGCGAGCGCGGCGAGGAAGTGGGCGCCATTCTGGAAGACGTGCCCCTGGCCAAGTTGGACGGCGCGGCGGGCGTGTTCGATAAGCGGGTGTCGGACTTGGTCAAGGCGCGGCGCAAGATCCAGGCGAGCGACAACCCGAACAAGCGCGATCTGGTGAAGGAAATCAACCAGGCAATCGAAGAGAGCATGTACCAGCTGAACAAGGCGGTGGAGGAAACGCTGGCGCTGGAGAGATGACCAGGCCCCGGGCCGGCAGCAGGTGCTAGAAGGGCGCCGGCGAGCGAACCACCTCGACCGGACCGCCTCCGAAGTAGATGCACTTCCCGCGTGCGTCGCGCACGGTAAAGCAGCCCGGGAACACCTCGAACACGGTGTAGTCGCTGGGCAGGCCTTCGAGAATTCGTTCTTCTCGCCTGCGATCGGCATGTGGGACGTAAAGGAGGGTGGGGTGTATCGGCATGGGGTCAGGCTCTGGCGGTGGGAAGTTCCGACCACTCGGTCGTGTATCTCGGAGTGCGGCGCTCTTGGCGCATGCTCCAGTCTTGGTTGGCGCGCGTCTGGCCAGTGCTGGCCACATGCACCGTTCCTTTACCGTAGCGCGCATTGATCCCATCCAGTGCTGACATCAGTGGACCCAGATCGCGCGCCGGCGGATCTTCAAAGGCCAGCTCGTCCTGGTGCACATCCGGGCCCACCAGGTCCATCAAGATCACGCCCGCCTTGATCAGATTGAAACCGGGCAGGTAGATGGCCCGCATGCCGGCGGCGGCAGCGTCGACAAGCAAGCGTGTATCCGCGGACGGGCGCACCAGCGGCACCACAATCGAACGGCTGAAGCGCGGCCCCTCGCGGTGCGGCGAAGTGTGGGCGAAGACCTGGATCTTGCTGGCGCGGCCGTCCTGCTTGCGCAGCTTCTCCGCGGCGCGCGTTGCGAATGCGCTGACAGCTTCGATCAGCGGGGGAAGGTCGGTCACGGGCCGCCCGAACGAGCGCGTGCACGCGATCATCTGCTTGGGCGCGGGCGCGTCGTCCAACTCGATGCAGCTCTGACCCTGCAGCTCCAGCACCGTGCGCTCGAGCACCACGCTCCACTTGCGGCGGACGGTCGACGGATCGAGCCGGCGCAGCAGCTGCGCATTCCAGATGCCGCCCTCGACCAGCGCCGCGCCGATGCGCTTTCCCACGCCCCAGATCTCGGTGACCGGTGTGGACTCGAGCACCAGCTGCAGCTCGAGGGGCGACAGCTCGGCGAAGTTGCAGACGCGCGCCAGCTTGGCGGGATAGCTGCCCGGCTTGCGCTCTGCCGACTTGGCAACATGGTTTGCGAGCTTGGCCAAGGTCTTCGTCGGCGCGATGCCTACGCCGCAAGGAATTCCGACCCATCGATCGATGCGCTCGCGCACCGCCCAGGCGCGGCGCGTGACATCGCGAACGCCGTGCAGGCCGATGAACGATTCGTCGATGCTGTAAATCTCTTGCGTCGGGCCCAGGCCTGACGCCAACGACATCATGCGGTCGCTCATGTCGCCGTAGAGCGCGAAGTTTGCTGAAAGGGCGACCAGGCCGTCCGTGTCTGCCAAGTGTCGAATCTCGAACCAGGGCTGACCCATCCTGACGCCCAGGGCCTTGGCCTCGTCGCTGCGTGCGATCGCACACCCGTCGTTGTTGCTGAGCACGATCACGGGCCGCCCGATGAGCGCTGGCCGAAACACGCGCTCACAACTCACATAGAAGTTGTTGCCGTCGACAAGTGCGAACATGGCTATTTCCGAAAACGCTTGATGCTGGCGGTGACCACGCCCCAGACTTCGACCATCTGACCTTCCCGCGGCACGATGTCTGGATAGGTGGGGTTGGCTGCGCGCAGCTTGAACTGTCCGAACCGCTGGTGCAGGTATTTCACGGTGAATTCGCCGTCAACGATGGCCACGACCACGCTGCCATGCTCGGGCTTCAGCGCCCGGTCCACGATCAGCACGTCACCATCCGCGATCCCTGCCTCGATCATCGACTCGCCCGAGACGCGGATCATGAAGGTGGCTTGAGGATGGGTGATCAGCTCTGCGGTGAGGTCGATGCGTGTTGCGGCAAAGTCCTCGGCTGGGCTTGGAAAGCCGGCGCGCACGCAGTCGCCGACCAGAAGGACCAGGCAGGGCGTGCCCGTGACGGGCACGGGTTGGTTGTGGATGGGTAGGAAAGACATGTGCGATACCTGTATGGATGCACAGTATAGATGCTGGGTATAGAGGCCTGAGCAATAAATTTTGTAGCCACTGTGGTAGTGTCGGCGCCTTGACTTAGGCGTGATGCAGACAACCATTGAGGTTGCGAGCTGAGCAAATCCAGCGTTCTTTTCCCGATGGTACTAATGCTGGTATGGCGCGCCGTTATCTGACTCTAGCCCGCATGGGAACTAGGTTTTAGAGTGCTATTTACAATCGAATGGGAGTGATCCCGCGCTAGCCCGTTGCCCGAGCTGAGCGCAACGCAAGCCTGCCAAGCCCGCTTCATGGCGGGCTTTTTTGCGTCTTCACCGCTGCCATGCTTTCAGTCTCCGCGGCACAAGGCATTGTTTCGGCGCGCTGCCAAGGCCATCAGGGCTGGCAGACATGGGCCGCCGTGTCGCGCGCCTCGCGCAGCAGGCGCCGGCCCGGCGCGCGCAGCGCGAC
>JBBKVU010000420.1:0-3043 GCA_037968595.1 Comamonas sp. | reverse complement strand
GGCCGAATCGGCGCTGGGCGCGCCGCGCGCGCGGATCACGGCTTCAAGCGTGCTGGCTTCGTGGGCCATGTAGCCGCGCGCCACTTCGACCAGATTGGGCACGAGATCGTGACGCCGCTTGAGCTGCACATCGATCTGACCGAACGCATTGGCAATGCGGTTGCGCGCCACGACCAGGCGGTTGTAGGCCATGACGGCCCAAGCCACCACCGCCAGGACCAGCAGCAGAAATATCCAGCCGATTACACCCATAGAAACACTCCCGACGGTTTGTAGCAAACGTTTAGTGACGCCATGGTAGCGGGCGCTGGCGCGAACGCTCAGCCGCCCTGATTGCGCATCCAGTCTGCAGTCCCCATGAAACTGCTGGCCAGGCGCTGGCGCAGCGTCTCGGGCACGCCGGTCTCGACCATGGCCTGGTCCATGCAGGCCACCCACTGATCGCGCTCGCGCACGCCAATGGCAAACGGCATGTGCCGCATCTTCAACCGCGGATGGCCAAAGCGGCTCTGGTAATGGTCGGGGCCGCCCATCCAGCCGCACAGAAACCAGAACAGCTTCTGGCGCGCGCCGTCGAGTTCCGAGCCGTGCGCCGCGCGCAGCTCGGCATAGGCGGGCTCGAGGTCCATCAGGTCATAGAAGCGGTCGACCATGCGCTGGATTGCGGGCTCGCCGCCTATCCATTCAAAGGGGGTGTCAAAAGGCGGTTTTTCTTCAATCTGCATGGTGTTCAAGCGCTGGCAGGCAGCGCGCCGGAAACATGAAACATGCGCCATTGTCCCGCAGCTTGTCATAGCCCCTGCCGGCCCGCAGCCTCCCTTGAGCCCGCGATCAGCAGGCGCAGCCACTCTTTTGCAATTTCAATCAATCGATCTGAACAATCGATTTCACAGATTAAACCCGCATTCCTATATTGGCTGCGAGGGTGCGCCCTCAGCAAGTCAATACATAAGCAAAGCAAGGAGACAGACGTGCGTACATTTCAACTTTCCGCCTTGGCGCTGGGCATTGCCGCCCTGGCGGGCTGCGGCGGATCTTCCAATGACGAAGCCCCACCCGCGACCAGCGCGCCGCGCCTCACCATGCAGGTGACGGCAACGCAGGATTTTCCGGGCAGCTACGGCGACGTGGGCGCCTATGAAAAAGTCAGCGGCACGCTCTTCGGCGAGCTCGACCCGGGCAACCCCAGGAATGCGGCCATCCAGGACCTGTCGCTGGCGCCGGTCAACAGCCGTGGAATGGTCGAATATGCGACCGACTTCGTGCTGCTCAAGCCCAAGAACATGGCCAAGGCCAGCGGCATCTTGCGCTATGACGCGCCCAATCGCGGCAACATCCTCACCCTGCCCAATCCCAGCGCCTCGCCCGGCGACGCGGTCTATCTGGAGCGCGGCTATGTGATGCTGTACGCCGCCTGGCAGGGCGATGTGCCCAAGAGCACGGCCGAGCGGCTGACGGCCCAGGTACCGGTCGCCAGGAACCCCGACGGCAGCAGCATCACGGGTGCCTACCGCACCGAGCTGGTGCCTTCCGCCGCGACCTCGACCATGGCCCTGCCCGGCGGCGTGTTCAACGGCTCGATGATCCCCTACGCACCGGCCAGCCTGGACAACAGCCGGCCCGGCTATTCGCTCACGCGGCGCATCAACGAAACCGATGCACGCCTGCCCATCGCTTCGGCCGACTGGAAATTCGCCAGCTGCAGCGACAGCACGCCTTTCCCCGGCACGCCCGATGCGACCAAGGTCTGTCTCAAGCAGGGCTTCGATCCGCTGTATCTCTACGAGCTGGTCTACGAGGCCAAGGATCCCAAGGTCATGGGCGTGGGCCTGGCCGGCCTGCGCGACACGGTGGGCTTCTTTCGCAAGGCCGAGAAAGATTCGGCCGGCAACGCCAATCCCCTGGCCGGCCGCATAACCCACGCCATCGGACAGGGCACGTCGCAGTCGGGCAATGCCATGAAGACCTTCCTGCACCTGGGCTTCAACCAGGCGCTGGACGGCACGCGTGTGTTCGACGGCATGTTTGCCCATGTGGCCGCGCGCCAGACCAATGTCAACACGCGTTTTGCGGTGCCGGGCGGCGGCGGCGGACTGCGCACCGACCATACCGCCTTCGGCCAGACCGCGCCGCGCGGGCTCGACAGGAATTACGCGGACGGCATCAGCGGGCGCGACGGCGGCGTGATGCGCCGCTGCAGCGCCACCGACACCTGCCCCAAGTTCTTCCTCGGGCTGTCGGGCACGGAGTTCTGGCAGCTGCAGGGTTCGCCCGTGCTTACCAACACCCAGGGCACGCAGGACCTGGCGCAGCCCGAGAATGCGCGCATCTACTACTACGCCAGCACCCAGCATGGCGGCGCGGGCGGCGAAGCCAGCATCAGCTACGCGCCCGCCCGCAGCGTCTACCCTTCCGGCACGGTGGTGCATTTCAACGACACCTTCCGCGCGCTGTTCATCGCGCTGGAAGACTGGGTGACCACCGGCAAGCAGCCGCCCGCAAGCCAGGTGCCCCAGCTGGCCGATGGCAGCCTGGTACGTCCCGAGCAGGTGAAATTTCCACGCATGCAAGGCCTGCAATGGAAGGTCGGCAACCAGTTGACCGATATTCCCGCCTTCAACTATCTGGCGCGCTACAACGACTTCGAACTGCTGGACTTCGGCCCGCAGTTCCGCCCCGAGGACGAGGCCGGCATTGCCAGCATCTTGCCGCCGCGCCAGACCGGCAGGCACTACCCCATCCTGGTTCCGCAGGTCGATGCCAGCACCGGGCTGACGCGCGCCGGCATACGCTCGGTGGAAGCCCAGGCGCCGCTGGGAACCAGCATCGAGTTCAACTACGTGAGCAGCGACAAGCTGGTCGACCTGGCGAATCTCGCGGGCAGCTACCTTCCTTTCCACAAGACCCAGGCCGCACGCCTGGCCGCGGGCGACACGCGGCCCTCGCTGCAGGAGCTCTACGGCTCGCAGCAAGGCTATGTGCAGGCGGTGCAGGCGGCCGCCGACCGTCTGGTGGCGCAGCGCCTGCTGCTGCCGCGCGACGC
>JBBKVU010000419.1:0-2810 GCA_037968595.1 Comamonas sp. | reverse complement strand
CCGGCGCACCTGGCGCGCTCGATGCAGCGGAGGCGGACGGTGCTGCTGCGGCGGGCTGGGCCCGGACCGTGGGCAGCGTCAGGCAGGAAAGCAGGGCAAGGGCAAGGGCGCAGCGGTGGAACCAGGTCATCATCCCCATCATAGGAGGGCCGGTGCAGCGGCCTGCGGCTAAGCCTGTGATGAAAGAGGTCTATCGGTGCGGCTGGCCGCGACAGGCAGGCTTGCTGCGTGCTTTGTTGTCCTGCCGCAACGGCTGCGCCGCGGTACGCAGGTGTTTGTCTGGCGCAGGCCTGACCGGCTTTCCTCTGGCAACTGCATTGCGCTGGTCTGCAGTTCGAACAAAGGGTACCTGCAACCTATGGGGACAAAAGCACGTGTAAGAAGATGATTCATTAAAATAAACGCGAATCATTTCCAATATCATTTTCATGAAAACTCCATCGTTTGTCCTGCGCCCGACTGTAGGCGCCATTGCTTTGTGGGCCACCGCGTGTACCGTGGGCGCGCAGCAGGTGCCTGCGCCCGTGCTGGAGACGGTGACGGTCGAGGCCAGCGCCGATGCGTCGGCCGAAGGCCTGGCCAAGCCCTTTGCCGGCGGACAGGTCGCCAAGGGCGGGCGCGTGGGCCTGCTGGGCCAGCAGGACATCATGGACACGCCTTTCCAGCTGACCAGCTATACCAATACGCTGATCCGCGACCAGCAGGCAAAGAGCATTGGCGAAGTGCTGCTCAATGACCCGTCGGTGCGCGGTGCGCGCGGCTTCGGCAATTTCCAGGAGCTCTACGTGCTGCGCGGCCTGCCGATGTACTCGGACGATCTGGCCTACAACGGCCTGTACGGCCTGCTGCCGCGCCAGTATGTGGCGTCCGAATTCTTCGAGCGCGTCGAAGTGCTGCATGGCGCCAGCGCCTTCCTCAACGGTGCGGCGCCGGGCGGCAGCAACCTCGGCGGCTCGATCAACCTGATGCCCAAGCGCGCCGGCAACGAGCCTTTGAGCCGCGTCGATCTGGGCGTGCAATCGGGCGGCCAGGCCTCGGCCGCGGTCGATCTGTCGCGCCGCTTCGGCCCCGACAACAGCACCGGCCTGCGCCTGAACGCGGTGCGTCGCGACGGCGGCACGGCAATTGACGGCGAAGACCGCAGCCTGACGGCGCTGGGCCTGGGCCTCGACTGGCGCGCGCGCGACGTGCGCGTGTCGGCCGACGTCGGCTACCAGAAGGACAAGCTCAAGGCCGCGCGCCCCAGCGTGACGCCGGGCGCGAACTTCATTCCCGACGTGCCGGACAACAAGACCAACTACGCCCAGCCCTGGACCTATTCCAATGCCGAGGACCTGTTTGCGACGGCGCGCGCCGAATGGGACCTCAACGACCAGATCACGGCCTGGGCCGCGGGCGGTGTCAAGCGCGGCAAGGAAGACAATTCGCTGACCACGCCCTCGATGGTCAACAGTTCGGGCCTGGCCAACACCACGCGTTTCGACACCAAGCGCGAGGACGACACGGCGACGGGCGAGATCGGCCTGCGCGGGCGCTTCGTCACCGGTCAGGTCAAGCACCAGGTGGTGGCGTCGGCATCGTGGTTCCGCCATGAGGAGCGCAATGCCTGGTCCTACAACTTCTCGCCTGTGCCTATCAACATCTACAACCCCGTGGGCTCGCCACCCCTGGCCAACACCACGGTCAGCGCCAACATGAACAATCCGCTGCGCTCGGCGGTGGACAACCTGCAAAGCTATGCGCTGGCCGATACCCTGTCGCTGCTCGACGACCGCGTGCTGCTGACGCTGGGCCTGCGCCACCAGACCATAGAGCAAAAGAGCTACGACAATGCGACCGATCTGCAGACCGGCGGCTACAAGAAGTCGGCGACCACGCCGGTCGCGGGCCTGGTGTTCAAGGCCACGCCCCAGGTGTCGCTGTATGGCAATTACGTCGAAGGCCTGATCAAGGGCGAAGTCGCTCCGGCCACGTCGGGCAACCTGCCCGTGCTCAACGCCGGCCAGGTGTTCTCGCCCTACAAGGCCAAGCAAAAGGAAGTCGGCGTGAAGTGGCAGCAGGGCGGCCTGGGCGCCACGGCCGCGCTCTACACGCTGGACAAGCCGGTCACCTATGTGCAGAACCAGGTCTTCGGCGAGTTCGGCACGCAGCGCTACCGCGGCCTGGAGCTGAATGTGTTTGGCGAGCCCGTCAAGGGCCTGCGTGTCCTGGGCGGGGTGAGCTTCATGGACGCCAAGCTCAAGACCACGCAAGGTGGCGTGTACGAGGGCAACAATGCGATCGGCGTGCCGCGTCGCCAGCTGACGCTGGGCGGCGATTGGGACGTGCCCGGCGTGCAGGGCCTGGCGCTGAACGCGCGCCTGATCCACACCTCTAGCCAGTACGCCAATGCGGCCAACACGCTGCAGGTCAAGGGCTGGACGCGCACCGACCTGGGCGTGCGCTACCTGATGGACATCGGCAACGACCGCCTGCTGACGCTGCGCGCGCGCGTCGACAACGTGTTTGACAAGCAGTACTGGGCTTCGGTCGGTGGCTATCCAGGTTCCAACTACCTGGTGCAGTCGATTCCGCGCACCTTTGCCATCAGCGCCAGCGTTGACTTCTGAGGTAGCGTTGCATGCGTGAGTTCTGGACCGTGGTCCACCGCTGGCTGGGCCTGACCGCGGCGCTGTTCCTGATCGTTGCCGGCGCGACCGGCGCGGTGATTTCATGGGACCATGAAATCGACGAGTGGCTCAATGCCGACATCATGCACACGCCGGGGCGCGGCGCGCTGCAGGACCCGCTGGCCCTGGCCGCGGCCGTCG
>JBBKVU010000418.1:0-5370 GCA_037968595.1 Comamonas sp. | reverse complement strand
GGTATAGCCCGCGCCCTCGATGGCGCGCACGGCGGCCGGCGCGTCGGCCTGGCCGCTGAACGTGATGTCGGCGCGCTCGGTCGCGAGATTGACTGCGTCCGTGGCGACGCCGGCCACCTCCTTGAGCGCAAGCTCGACACGGACCACGCAGGACGCGCAGGTCATGCCTTCGACCGGCAGGCTCAGGCGCGTGGCCGGTGACCGGGGTGGATTGGAGCCTGGCGGAAAGGCGGCGGACGCCATGGATCTACTCCTTGAAGTTTGCTGTTGGAGTCAAGCTTAAAGCTTGCCACCATGAGAAGGTCAAGGCCTGAAAACCGCCTGGTGAAAACAAAAAAGCCACCTTGCGGTGGCTTTCGATGAGCATTGCAGGGCAGCAGGCCCTGCGGCAGATCAGTTCTTGGTCTGGTCGACCAGCTTGTTCTTGGCAATCCAAGGCATCATGGCGCGCAGCTGGCCACCGACCTTTTCGATCTGGTGATCGGCGGTGTTGCGGCGGCGTGCGGTCATGCTGGGGTAGCCGGTGCGGCCTTCCAGGATGAACATCTTCGCGTATTCGCCGTCCTGAATGCGCTTGAGCGCATTGCGCATGGCCTGGCGCGATTCGGCGTTGATCACTTCGGGGCCGGTCACGTACTCGCCGTACTCGGCGTTGTTCGAGATCGAGTAGTTCATGTTGGCGATGCCGCCTTCATAGATCAGATCGACGATCAGCTTGAGTTCGTGCAGGCACTCGAAGTAGGCCATTTCAGGCGCGTAGCCGGCTTCGACCAGGGTTTCAAAACCCATCTTGATCAGCTCGACCGCACCGCCGCACAGAACAGCCTGTTCGCCGAACAGATCGGTCTCGGTCTCTTCCTTGAAGTTGGTCTCGATGATGCCGGCCTTGCCGCCACCATTGGCCATCGCGTACGACAGGGCCAGATCACGGGCCTTGCCCGACTTGTCCTGGTGCACGGCGATCAGGTGGGGCACGCCGCCGCCTTGCGTGTAGGTGTTGCGCACGGTATGGCCGGGCGCCTTGGGAGCCACCATCCACACGTCCAGATCGGCGCGGGGCACGACCTGGTTGTAGTGCACGTTGAAGCCGTGGGCGAACACCAGCGAAGCGCCTTGCTTGATGTTGGGTTCGACGTTGTTCTTGTAGACGGCTGCGATGTCTTCATCGGGCAGCAGGATCATGACCACGTCGGCGGCCTTCACTGCGTCGTTGACTTCCATCACATTGAGGCCGGCCTTTTCGACCTTGGGCCACGAAGCGCCACCCTTGCGCAGGCCGACCACGACCTTCACGCCGCTTTCGTTCAAGTTCTGTGCGTGTGCATGGCCTTGGCTGCCGTAACCGATGATTGCAACGGTCTTGCCCTTGATCAGGCTCAGGTCGCAGTCTTTGTCGTAGAAAACTTTCATGTTGGCTCCAGTGGATGGGTTCTTAGGGGTAAAAAAGGGAAGGCAGGGAGGAAAATTCAAACGCGCAGGATGCGCTCGCCGCGACCGATGCCGCTCGCGCCGGTGCGCACGGTCTCGAGAATGGCAGAGCGTTCCATGGCCTGCAAAAAGGCGTCGTTCTTGGACTGGTCGCCCGTGAGTTCAATGGTGTAGCTCTTGTCGGTCACATCGATGATGCGCCCGCGGAAGATGTCGACCAGGCGCTTCATTTCTTCGCGCTCCTTGCCCACGGCCCGGACCTTGACCATCATCAGTTCGCGCTCGGCGTAGGCGCCTTCGGTCAGGTCCACCACCTTGACCACCTCGATGAGGCGGTTCAGGTGCTTGGTGATCTGCTCGATCACGTCTTCCGAGCCCGTGGTCTGGATGGTCATGCGCGACAGCGACGGATCTTCCGTCGGCGCCACGGTCAAGGACTCGATGTTATAGCCTCGCGCCGAGAACAGTCCGACCACGCGCGACCGCGCGCCGGGTTCGTTCTCGAGCAAGACAGCAATGATGTGCTTCATGGGTACAGATTCCTCTTTTCGCCGCCCTCCCCCACGCACGGTAATGCGCGGGCTTGGCGGACAATAGATTCGTCAAAATGGGGGCCATCGGAAGATGGCCGGGAGGTGAGGCGGCGGGGCAGCAGCCCCGACGCTCAGAGGTCTTCGGTGCCGAGCAGCATTTCCGTAATGCCCTTGCCGGCCTGGACCATGGGGAACACGTTCTCGGTGGGATCGGTGCGGAAGTCGAGGAACACCGTGCGGTCCTTGAGGCGGCGCGCCTCGCGCAGCGCGGGTTCCACATCTTCGGGGCGCTCGATCAGCAGGCCCACGTGGCCATAGGCTTCGGCGAGCTTGACGAAGTCCGGCAGCGCGTCCATGTAGCTGTGGCTGTAGCGGCCCGAATACTCGATCTCCTGCCACTGGCGCACCATGCCCAGGTAGCGGTTGTTGAGCGAGCAGATCTTGATCGGCGTGTTGTGCTGCAGGCAGGTCGACAGCTCCTGGATGTTCATCTGCACCGAGCCTTCGCCGGTGATGCAGAACACCTCGGCGTCGGGCTTGGCCAGCTTGATGCCCATGGCATAGGGAATGCCCACGCCCATGGTGCCCAGGCCACCGGAGTTGATCCAGCGGCGCGGCTCGTCAAAGCGGTAGTACTGCGCGGCCCACATCTGGTGCTGGCCCACGTCGGAGGTGATGTAGGTGTCGGTGCCGCGCGTCATGTTGAACAGCGTCTCGACCACGTACTGCGGCTTGATGACATCGGGATTGCTGTTGTCGTAGCGCAGGCAGTCGCGCTCGCGCCAGGCCTCGATGGTTTCCCACCAGGCGGCCAGCGCGCCGGCGTCGGGCCGGGCCGGCGTCTCGCGCAGCATCGCAATGAGCTCGCCGAGCACGTCCTTGACGTCGCCGACGATGGGCACGTCGACGCGCACGCGCTTGGAGATAGACGAGGGATCGATGTCGATGTGGATGATCTTGCGCTCGACCGACAGGAAGTGCTTGGGGTTGCCGATCACGCGGTCATCGAAGCGCGCGCCCACCGCCAGCAGCACGTCGCAGTTCTGCATCGCGTTGTTGGCTTCGATGGTGCCGTGCATGCCCAGCATGCCCAGGTACTTGCGCTCGCTTGCGGGATAGGCGCCCAGACCCATCAGCGTGTGCGTCACGGGCATGCCCAGCATGTCGACCAGCGTGCGCAGCTCGTTGCAGGCATTGCCCAGCAGCACGCCGCCGCCCGTATAGATATAGGGGCGCTTGGCGCTCAGCAGCAGTTGCAGCGCCTTGCGGATCTGGCCGCTGTGGCCCTTCTTGACCGGGTTGTACGAGCGCATCTCTATGCTCTGCGGATAACCGGTCCAGGCGGCCTTCTTGAAGGACACGTCCTTGGGGATGTCGACCACGACGGGACCGGGACGGCCCGAGCGCGCGATGTGGAACGCCTTCTTCATCGTCGACGCAATATCGCGCACGTCCTTGACGAGGAAGTTGTGCTTGACGATGGGGCGCGTGATGCCGACGGTGTCGCATTCCTGGAAGGCGTCGGTGCCTATCGATGCGGTCGAGGTCTGGCCGCTGATCACGACCAGCGGAATGCTGTCGGTATAGGCGGTGGCAATGCCGGTGACGGCATTTGTCAGGCCGGGGCCCGAGGTGACCAGGGCCACGCCGACTTCGCCGGTTGCACGGGCAAAGCCGTCGGCGGCATGCACTGCGGCCTGTTCATGGCGCACCAGCACATGCTGAATGGTGTCTTGCTTGTAGAGTGCGTCGTAGATATACAACACAGCGCCACCCGGATAACCCCACAGATGCTGCACGCCTTCGGCCTGAAGCGACTTGACGAGGATTTCGGCGCCCATGAGTTCGGTCGGGCGCGCGGGAGACGACGCTGCTGCAGCGGCAGCGGAAGAAAGCTCTGCCTTGGAAATTTCCATGATCAACCTTTGCGAATTTCTCTAACGAAAAACCTTGGGTGCCCCTGGCCTGTGCCCTTGTGGGGCCGGTTTGGGACTTGAGGCCATGGCCATGGGCGAAATGTGTGGACGCCGGACCGTGACCCGTTTGCTTTTTTGATTTGCGCCCGGATTATCGCACTGCAGCGCAATGCCCTGGCATGCCAGTGCGGCAAAATATTCGATGGATGCGATAATTCGCTTTGTCCTGTGCTGGCGGACTCGCGGAAATCGGCGGCCGCTGCAGCAATCCTCTTTCTGGCCACGGCGCCCTTTTCGCGGCAGGCTGACCTCTTTGGCAACCGAACAAGAACTCTCGCAATTTCTCAAGGATGTGGAAAAACGCGCTTTCAAGCGCGCGCTTTACCATGTCCGCGATGATGAGGCCGCGCTCGACATTGTCCAGGACAGTATGCTCAAGCTCGCGCACCATTACGGTGACAAGCCGCCTGCAGAGCTGCCCATGCTGTTTCAGCGCATCCTGTCGAACTGCACGCTGGACTGGTTCCGCCGGCAGAAGACACGCAATGCGCTGTTCTCGCGGATGAGCGATTTCGAGCCTGAAGGCGACGACGGCATGGACTTTGACCTGCTCGAGACCTATGCTGGCAATGGAAATGAACAGACGGTGCAAAGCGCCGAAGAACACACGCAACGTGTACAAACGCTGCAAAGCATAGAAAAAGAGGTCCAGGAGCTGCCAACACGTCAACGCGAAGCCTTTTTGATGCGTTATTGGGAGGAGATGGACGTCGCAGAGACCGCAGCCGCCATGGGTTGCTCTGAAGGCAGTGTGAAGACACACTGCTTTCGCGCCATTCAGACCCTCAGCAAGGCACTGAAGGCCAAAGGAATCCAGTTATGAACATTGCAGTACACCCCTCCGTTGAGCAGGCCGCCGATCATTTTGCGCGGCGCGTCACGGCACGCCTGAGCGAAAACAACCAGCTGCTGGCCTACGACATCAGCGAGCGACTGCGCGCCGGGCGCGAGCGCGCGCTGTCGGAACGTCGGCGTGAAGTGCTGGTACACCAGCGCGTCACCGCCAGCGCGGTGCAGAACCAGGGCGGCGTGGCTTCCCTGGGCGCGCCCGGACGACACAGCTGGTGGCGCGGTGCGCTCACGGCTGCGCCCCTGGTCGGCCTGGCCATCAGCCTGGCGGTGTTCATCACCTCACAGACCGATTTCGGCACGCACGAAGTGGCGGAAGTCGACGCCGCCCTGCTCACGGACGACCTGCCCCCTTCGGCCTACACCGATCCAGGCTTCCTGCAGTTCATCCAGACACCGCCCGCGGTTTCGACACTCTGACCCTAGAGATCTTTCGGTTGCATGCCCCCTGTCCCGCGCACTGAACTCCGCAACTTGACCAGCGTCGCATTGGCGTCGGCGCTGCTGTTGGCGCTGACGCTGCTCGCGGGCTGGGTGGTGCCACAGGTGCGGCAGGCGCCCAGCGCGCTGGCCATGGCCACGGT
>JBBKVU010000417.1:0-4553 GCA_037968595.1 Comamonas sp. | reverse complement strand
GAACAGCAGGCCGGCACTCAAGGCCACGGCCAGGGCCGCGCCTGCCGTGGGCCAGGACGGCGGCGCGTGCGCCGCCTGCTTGATTGCAAACACCAGGCCCGACAGCGCCACCAGCACCTGCACGGACGACAGCAGATCCCAGGGCCTGGAGACATCGGGCCTGCTGTGCGGCGTGAACACCAGGGCCCCGGCAAAGGCCGCAACCACCACCGGCACGTTGATCAGGAACACCGAGCCCCACCAGAAATGCTCGAGCAGCAGGCCGCCGGCAATCGGCCCGAGCGCGCTGCCCACGATGGAGATGCTGCCCCAGACGGCAATCGCCAGGTTGCGCTCGCGCTGGTCTTCAAACGTGATGCGAATCAGCGCCAGCGTCGCCGGCATCATTGCCGCCGCGCCCACGGCCAGCAGTCCGCGCGCGCCGATCAGCAGCGCCGCGCTTGGAGCAAAGGCGGCCACCACCGAGGCCAGGCCGAAGATCAGCAGGCCGCCAAGAAACATCTGGCGGTGGCCTATGCGATCGCCCAGCGTGCCGGCGCCCAGCAGCAGGCCGGCCATGACCAGCGGATAGGCGTTGATGATCCACAGCCCCTGGGAGTTGCTGGCGCCGAGATCGCGCACCAGCGTGGGCAGCGCGGTGTAGAGAACGGAGTTGTCCAGCGTGATCAGCAGCAGCGCGGCGGCAACGGTGACCAGCACCTTCCAGCGTCGATTGTCGGTAGCCATGGCTTGGTTTCATTGATGTCAGGCTCATAACTATACATTCTTGAATGTTAAGTTTCAAAGCCCGACGCGATGGCCAGCCTTTGCAAAGGGCCAGCCCGGGACGGCCACCCGATGCGTGCTCCGGCAAGCCACGCGCATGGCGGTGGCAAAGCCCGTGGTTACGCGCTAGAGTCTGCGCTAGTGCCTCTACCAAGTGCAGCACCGATTTCACCCACAGCTTGTTTCAACCCCAAGGAGTCCGCAGTGCCCAAGAAATCCGTAGTCATCCCCGCAGCCCAGGCCCATACCATCAATATCGGCATCTCGGCCAAGGACCGCCAGGCGATTGCCGAAGGCCTGTCGCGCCTGCTGGCCGACAACTACACGCTGTACCTGACCACGCACAACTTCCACTGGAACGTGACCGGCCCGATGTTCAACAGCCTGCACCAGATGTTCATGCAGCAATACACCGAGCTGTGGAATGCCGCGGACCTGATTGCCGAACGCATACGCGCGCTCGGCCATGTGGCGCCGGGCTCGTACGCGCAGTACGGCCAGCTCACCTCGCTGGACGACGCGCCCATCAAGCCGCCCGCGGCGCTCGAGATGGTGCGCATTCTGGTCAACGGCCACGAAGCCGTGGCGCGCACGGCGCGCGCCCTGTTCCCCATCGCCGACAAGGCCGCCGACGAGCCCACCGCCGATCTGCTGACCCAGCGCCTGTCGGTGCATGAACAGACCGCATGGATGCTGCGCTCGCTGCTCGAGGAATAATCCGGCCCCGGCGTTCGCGCACGAAAAAGGCCACCCTGGGGTGGCCTTTTTCATGCGCGCCGGCATGCCGGCGCCCGTGATCGCTGTTACTTCTTGTCGGGCAAGGCGTAGGCAATCACATAGTCGCCGCGGTCGGGCGACTGGCGTGCGCCGCCGGCCGAGATGACCACGTACTGCTTGCCGGTCTTGGGCGACTTGTAGGTCATGGGCGTGCCCTGGCTGCCCACGGGCAGGCGCTGCTTCCAGACTTCCTTGCCCGAGGCGCTGTCAAGCGCGCGCAGGTAGTAGTCTTGCGTGCCGGCAAAGAACACCAGGTTGCCCTGGGTTGCGAGCGAACCGCCGAGCGTGGGCATGCCGACTTCCATGGGCAGCAGCATCTTGATGCCGAACGGGCCGGTGTCCTGCACCGTGCCCAGGGGCACCTGCCAGGCGACCTTTTGCGTCTTCAGGTCGATCGCCGTCATGGTGCCGAACGGCGGCTTCTGGCAAGGGATCTGCAGCGCCGACAGGAAGCGGTTCTTCATCACCGAGTACGGCGTGCCGCCCAACGGCACCTGGCCCATGCCGACGTTGGGCGCCTCGCCGCCGTCGGACAGCTTGTCGTTCTTCTGCTGCTCGACCATGGTGACCCACAGGCCCAGGCGCATGTCGTTGACAAACAGCAGATTGTTGTTCGGGTCGGTCGACAGGCCGCCCCAGTTCATGCCACCCAGCGAGCCGGGGAAGGACAGCGACTTGTCGGTGTCGGGCACGGTGTACAGACCGTCGTAGCGCATGCCCTTGAAGTCGATGCGGCACAGCAGCTGGTCGAACGGCGTCGCGCCCCACATGTCGGACTCGGTCAGTGTCTGCGCGCCGATCTGCGGCATGCCCACGGAGAACGGCTGGGTCTTGGAGTAATGCTCGCCCGCGATGCGGCCGGGCTTGACTTCACGTTCCTCGACGGCGGTCAGCGGCTTGCCGGTGACACGGTCCAGCACATAGATCTGGCCGGCCTTGGTGGCGACAACCACGGCCGGCACCTTGCTGCCGTCGGCCTTGGGGAAGTCGATCAGCGACGGCGCCATGGGAACGTCGAAGTCCCACAGGTCGTTGTGCACGGTCTGGTAGACCCACTTTTCCTTGCCGGTCGCAGCGTCCAGCGCCAGCACCGAGGCGCCGTACTTGCGATCGAGCGCGCTGCGCGTCGCGCCATACAGGTCGACCGAAGCCGAGCCCACGGGCAGGAATACGGCGTTCATCGTCGGGTCGTAGGAAATGCCGGCCCAGACGTTGGGCGTGGAGCGCTGGAAGTTCTGCTCGGCGTTCAACGGCGCGTTGGGGTTCTCGGTGCCCGGATCGAAATGCCACAGCATCTTGCCGCTGATCACGTCGAAGGCGCGCATCACGCCGCCGGGCATGTCGACCTGGACGTTGTCGGCGACACGGCCGCCCACAACGATGGCGGTGCCGGCCACGGTGGGCGCGGAGGTCATGGTGTAGAACGCCTTGTTGGCGATGTTGCCCAGGCCGGCCTTGAGGTCGACCTCGCCCTTGTCGCCGAACTCGGCGCACATCTCGCCGTTGTCGGCATTGATGGCGACCAGGCGCGCGTCAATGGTGTTCATCACCACGCGGCGCTCGCAGCCACCCGAAGCGGGCAGCGACACGGGCGTCACCGGGCTGGAGCCGGCCACCGTAGGCGCGGCAATGGCGGCGTTGACGTCGAAATACGCCAGGCCGCGGCAGCGTTCCCAGACTCCGCCCACGGAGGCGTTGAAGTCACGGCGCCACAGCTGCTTGCCGGTGTCGACGTCAAGCGCGATCACGTTGTTGTGCGGCGTGCAGACAAACAGCTTGTCGCCCACCTGCATGGGCGTGAGCTGGTCTTCGGAGCCGGCGCCCGTCGACTGGGGAATGTCACCGTGCTGGAAGGTCCAGGCCACGGCCAGCTGGCCGACGTTGGAGGCATTGATCTGGTCGAGCGCCGCAAAGCGCTGCGTGCCGGCGTCATTGCCGTAATGGGCCCAGTCCTTCTGCTCGGAACCGGGTTGCACGGGGATCTGCTGCGCTGCAGGCGCGGCAGCCACCACTTCGGGGTGCTTGACGAACATGCCGCCAAAGCCGATCACGCCCAGCACCAGCAGCACGCCGCCCATGGCCACGCCCTGTGCCTTGGCGGGCGCCAGGCCTTGCGCGCGGCGCAGCAGCGGCAGGGTGAAGGCCACCACGGCGCCCAGGAACACCAGCGCCAGCAGGCGCGAGATCAGACCCCAGAAGTCCAGGCCCACATCGGCCAGCGCCCAGACCACGGTGCCGGCCAGGGCTGCAAGATACAGCCAGGCACCCGAACTGCGGCCCCGGCCCACCTGCACCGCGGCAGCGGTGATGACCAGACCTGCCAGCACGAAGTACCAGCTGCCGCCACGCTGCGCCAGGACGGCGCCGCCTATGGTCAGGAACAGGCCGGCTGCAAGCAGCACCAGTGCCAGGGCATACAGCCAGACACGCCAACCGCCAAGGGGCGGAATTGTTTTTGTTTTCAAGGCTCAACTCCCAATCACTCAACCCGGATCGTCCGGTCTGTGCAACGGGCACAGCGACGCCAAGCTGATCAATCGACAATTTTCGCCATTCACCTTCATCCCTGACCGTTGCGAGGTCAATCAGGGTAATCCCTTGATCCCTGCAACCAAAGGCGTTTGCCAAAGAAAAAACCCCGGCTGCTTGCGCAACCGGGGTTTGAATCTTGGCAGGGGAAGAAGGACTCGAACCTTCGCATGCTGGAATCAAAATCCAGTGCCTTAACCAACTTGGCGACTCCCCTTCAATGACCGCAATCATAGCATCGCCAAAATGGGGCAAAAACGAAATTCAGAGAAAAATTTACAAAAATTTCAACTCCGCGTCATCGGCGTGTCCGCGCCCCCCTGCTCCGCAGCGCCCATCCAGCGCAGCAGATGCGAGGCCACGGCCTGCGGCTGCTCCATGGGCGCGAGATGGCCGGCGCCTTGCACCACGGCCAGCAGTGCGCCTGGAATTGCCGCGGCGCAGTCGGCCAGCAGGGCCGGCGCAAACAAGCGGTCATGCGA
>JBBKVU010000416.1:0-3857 GCA_037968595.1 Comamonas sp. | reverse complement strand
CGCGCGCCAAACCCGACGGCTACACGCTGGTCGGCGGCACCATCAGCTCGCACGCGATCAACGTCAGCATCTACCCCTCGATCGGCTACGACCCCATCAACTCGTTCGAGCCCGTCATTCTGAGCGGCACGCTGCCCAACGTCATGCTGGTGCGCGCCAACGGTCCGCTCAAGACGCTAGAGGAGGTGATTGCCGCCGGCAAGAAGGCCGGCGCCAGCCTCAATTTCGGCTCCGCGGGCGTGGGCTCGTCGCAGCATCTGACGGGCGCGCTGTTCGCGCTGGAAACCGGCGCCAAGCTGGTGCATGTGCCGTACAAGGGCTCGGGCCCGGCGCTGCAGGCGCTGATGTCCGGCGAGATCGATCTGCTGTTCGACAACATCACGGCCGGCATTCCGTTTGTCAATTCCGGGCGTCTGCGCGCGCTGGGCGTGACTTCGCTGCAGCCGTCTTCCTCGCTGGCGGGTGTCAAGCCGCTGGCCCAGCAAGGCCTGGCGGGTTTCGAGGTGCTGTCCTGGCAGGCGGTGTTTGCCCCGGCCGGCACGCCCAGGCCCATCATCGACAAGCTCCACCGCACCATGGCCGCCACGCTCAAGCAGCCCGAGGTGCAGGACAAGCTCACGGCGCTGGGCCTGGACGTCTCGGGCGCCGGCCCCGAGGAACTGCGCGCCCTGCAGCGGCGCGAGGTGAGCAAGTGGGCCGAGGTGGCGCGCAAGGCCGATGTCAAACTCGACTGATGAAACCCTCCATGAGCGCACTCAAGAACATTCACGCACTGTCGGACTTCGAGGCGCTGGCGCGCCGCAAGCTGCCGCGCCAGCTGTTCAGCTACATCAGCAACGGCGCGGACGATGAATCATCGCTGCGCGCCAATCGCGCCGCGTTCGAGCGCTATGCCTTCGTGCCACGCATGCTCGAGGGCGTGGCGCAGCGCTCGCAGCAGATCGAGCTGTTCGGCCAGCGCTACCAGTCGCCGTTCGGCATCTCTCCGGTCGGCCTCTCGGCCATGTGGTGCTATCGCGGCGATCTGGTGCTGGCCCAGGCCGCGCAGGAAATGGGGATTCCGGCGGTGATGAGCGGCGCCTCGCTGATTCCCATGGAGGAAGTCGCCGCCGCGGCGCCGGACACCTGGTTCCAGGCCTATATGCCGGGCGAGCCGGCGCGCGTCGAGGCGCTGATACAGCGCATTGCCAAGGCCGGGTTCAAGACGCTGGTGGTGACGGTGGACCTGCCTGTGCAGGTCAATCCCGAACGCTACGCGAAGAATGGCTTCAGCACGCCGCTGCGCCCCAGCCTGAGGCTGGCCTGGGACGGCATCAGCCATCCGCGCTGGCTGGCCGGAACCTTCCTGAAGACGCTGGCCCGCCACGGCATGCCGCACTTCGAGAACTGGCGCGCCGAGCGCGGCGCGCCCATTCTCGCGGCACGCGCCGAACGCGACTTCCAGGCGCGCGACCACCTCGACTGGAGCCACCTGGGCGTGATGCGCGAGCTGTGGCCAGGGCCACTGGTGGTCAAGGGCATATTGCGCTGGCAGGACGCGGTGAAGGCGCAGAACCTGGGCGTCGACGGAATCATTGTCTCCAACCATGGCGGCAGGCAGATGGATGGCGCGATTTCGCCGCTGCGCGTGCTGCCGGAGATCGTCCAGGCCGCGCCCGGGCTCACGGTGATGATGGACAGCGGAATCCGGCGCGGCAGCGATGTGCTCAAGGCGCTGTCGCTGGGCGCGCGCTGCGTTTTCAACGGCCGATCCTTCAACTATGCGGCCACCGCCGCGGGCCCGGCGGGCGTGCGCCACGCCATCAGCATCCTGCGCAGCGAAGTGCAACGCAACATGGCCTTGCTGGGCATCAACCGGCTCGACGAGCTCGACGGCTCGCTGGTACGCGATCAATTCAGCTTGTCCACCCCGGGCCACTGACCCTGCCTGACCAAGTTGGCAACCACCTGGCGCAGCACCTGCGTGGTATCCCACAGCCCGCTGGCGGCCGGCCGGTTCATTGCCGTGGCAATGGCGACGGTGCGCAAGGCCTCGTCACCCGCCAGGCGCACGGCCTGCAGCTGGCCGCGCTCCACCTCCTCCTGCACCGCGGCCAGCGGCAGCAGGGTGCAGCCATGGCCTGCGGCCACCAGGCGGCGCGTCATGAAGGTCGAGCCGTCGCATTCCATTGCCACCTGCAGCCGCTTGCCGCGGCGCTGGGCCCACATTTCGGCCAAACCGCGCAGGCCGTGCGGCGTGGTCGGCAGCACCAGCGGCAGATCCAGCAAAGCGTCAATCGGCAGCGGATCCGGCGGCAGCCGCCAGCCCGGCGGCAGCACGCAGTAAAGCGCCTCCTGCAGCAACAGATCGTGATTGACGATGCGCGACTGCGTGGGCACATACAGCAGCGCGACATCGATCTTGCCTTCCTGCAGCCAGTCCACGAGCTGGTGGCCCATGCCTTCGACAAAGCGGATGCGCGCGCGCGCAAACCGCGCCTTGAGCGCATGGCCCAGCGCGCCGAAACTCACCTGGGCAATCGTGGGCATGGCTGCCACGACGATCTGCGAAGGCCCGTCGGCGGCCAGGTCCGCCGCGACGCGGCGCGTGTGCTGCAGCGCATCGACCACCTTGCGCGCCTCGGTCAGCAGCAGCGCGCCGGCGTCCGTGGGCACCATGCCGCGGCCGCTGCGGTGAAACAGCTTCACCCCGGCCTCCTCCTCCAGCCGGCCGATGTGGCGCGTGAGAGTCGACGGCTCCATGCCCAGCGCCGATGCCGCGCGCGAGATGCTGCCGCTCTGGGCAACGATGTGGAAATACTCTAGCGCTCCAAGGTCCATGCGCTGAATATACCGAGGGATGACCCGCCGGCGGCGGTTTGCGCTGCGCCTTCTTGACCAGCGTCAGTTGCGCAGCGCTCACAAGCCATGCCGCCTGCCGCCTGTCACAGGCCAGCCAGCCCCTCAGCCGGCCTGCTCCAGCATGCCAACCTCGTCCTCGTACCACTGGTTCTTGGCCAACATCACGCGGTGATGTCCCTGGCCGGAGGGCATCATGGGAAAGCAGTTTTCCTGCGCCGCGACCTGGACATCGAGAAAGAAGGGGCCGGGATACGCCAGGCACTCGGCCAGTGCGGCGTCGAGCTCGGCGGGATCGCTAACGCGGCGCGCGCCCCAGCCAAACGCCTTGGCCAGCGCCACGAAATCCGGCAGGGCCTGGTTCCAGCTATGGCTCAGCCGATTGCCGTGATTGAGCTCCTGCCACTGCCGCACCATGCCCATGTAGCCGTTGTTCGACAGCACCAGCTTGACCGGCGCGCGATGCTGCACCGCCGTCGACAGCTCCTGGATGTTCATCAGCACCGAAGCATCGCCGCTCACGCAGACGACCAGCGCTTGCGGGTGGGCGATCTGCGCGCCTATGGCCGCGGGCAGGCCGTAGCCCATGGTGCCGGCGCCGCCCGAAGTGAGCCAACGCCCCGGGCGGTCAAAGCGCAGGTACTGGGCCGCCCACATCTGGTGCTGGCCCACGTCGGTCGAGACAATCGCCTCGCGTCCCTGCAGCGCCTGCTGCAGCTGCTGCATCAATTGCTGCGGCAGTATTTCGCCGGCGCGCGGCGTGAAGTCAAAGCAGCGCTGCGCGCGCCAGCGCGCGATGTGCTGCCACCAGGGCGCGAGCCGCTGCGGCGCCAGCGTCTGCAGCTCGGGCATGTCAAGCAGCGCCTGCAGCACGGGGGCGCAGTCGCCCACCAGCGCGACATCGACCGCCACCACCTTGTCGATTCTTGCCGGGTCTATGTCCAGGTGGATCTTGCGCGCCTGGGGGCAGAACTCGTCGAGCTTGCCGGTCACGCGGTCGTCGAAGCGCGCGCCAATGC
>JBBKVU010000415.1:0-5784 GCA_037968595.1 Comamonas sp. | reverse complement strand
CTGCGGTGCGGCCTGAGGGCATCACAGGCCCAGTCGCGCCTTGAGGTGGTCGAGAATGCCGTCCTGCGCGACCTTGCTGGCTTCGGTCTCGCGGCGGTGCTGGTACTCGACCGTGCCTTCTTTCAGGCCGCGGTCGGAGATCACCACGCGGTGCGGCACGCCGATCAGCTCCCAGTCGGCCAGCATCGCGCCCAGGCGCTCGTCGCGGTCGTCGAGGATCACGTCCACGCCCAGCGCGATCAGCGCGTCATACAGGCTGCCAGCCGTGGCCTGCACGGCTTCGCTGCGCGCCATGCCAATGGGGCACAGCACGACGGTGAACGGTGCAATCGCGTCGGGCCAGATGATGCCGCGCTCGTCGTGGTTCTGCTCGATGGCCGCGGCCGGCAGGCGCGTGACGCCGATGCCATAGCAGCCCATCTCGAAGAACGCGGGCTTGCCGTTCTCGGCCAGGAACGTGGCGTTCATGGCCTTGGAGTACTTGTCGCCCAGGTAGAACACATGGCCGACTTCGATGCCGCGCTCGATCGCCAGCGCGCCCTTGCCGTCGGGCGACAGGTCGCCCACGACCACATTGCGCAGATCGGCGACCACGGTCGGCTCGGGCAGGTCACGGCCCCAGTTCACGCCGGTCATGTGGAAACCTTCGGCGTTGGCGCCGCAGATCCAGTCGGCCATGATGGCCACATCGCGGTCGACGACCAGGTTCACGGGCTGCAGCAGGTTCAGCGGGCCCAGGTAGCCGGGCTTGCAGCCGAAATGCGTTTCAATCTCGGCCTGGGTCGCGAAGCGGAAGCCGGCATCCAGGCCGGGAACCTTGGCGACCTTGATCTCGTTCATGTCGTGGTCGCCACGCAGCAGCAACAGCCAGACCTGGCTCTTGACCAGCACGCCCTTGTCGTCGAGCACGTCGGTGGCCAGCACCAGCGACTTGACGGTTGTGGCAAGCGGCACGCCCAGCAGTTCGGCGACATCGGCGCAGGTGCTCTTGCCCGGCGTCGCGGTCTTGTTCAGCGCCAGGGTCGCGGCAGGGCGTTCCGCCGTGGGGGCCAGCGCTTCGGCCTTCTCGAGGTTGGCGGCGTAATCGCTGTCAGGGCAATAGACGATGGCGTCTTCGCCGGTGGCGGCAATGACCTGGAACTCTTCGCTCAGGTCGCCGCCGATCGCACCGCTGTCGGCACGCACGGCGCGGTAGCGCAGGCCGAAGCGATCGAAGATCTGCTGGTAGGCCTGGCGCATGTTCTGGTAGCTCAGTTGCGCCGCATCGCGGCTCTTGTCGAAGCTGTAGGCGTCCTTCATGATGAATTCGCGGCCACGCATCAGGCCGAAGCGCGGACGGCGCTCGTCCCGGAACTTGGTCTGGATCTGGTAGAGATTCTTTGGTAACTGCTTATGGCTGCGCAGTTCCTGGCGCGCGATGTCTGTTACCACTTCCTCGCTGGTCGGCTGGATCACGAAGTCACGGCCGTGGCGGTCCTGGATGCGCAGCAGCTCGGGGCCCATCTTCTCGAAGCGCCCGGTTTCCTGCCACAGCTCGGCTGGCTGAACGACGGGCATGGAGATTTCCACCGCACCGGCGCGGTTCATCTCTTCGCGCACGATGGCTTCGACCTTGCGGATCACGCGCAGGCCCATGGGCATGTAGTTGTAGACACCCGCACCCAAGCGTTTGATCAGGCCCGCACGCATCATGAGCTTGTGGCTGACCACTTCGGCGTCGGCCGGAGCTTCTTTGAAGGTGGAGATGAAGAATTGAGAGGCTTTCATGGGGGCAGAGTACAGCGGAAATCAGGCGGGTGCGCTTGCCGGGGGCATGGCACCATGCATAATGGACGCAATTCAAAAAATTGGGGTTCGATTATGCTTGACCGGGACGGATTTCGCCCGAACGTCGGCATCATCCTGCTCAACCACAAGAACCAGGTGTTCTGGGGAAAACGCATCCGCACCCACAGCTGGCAGTTCCCGCAGGGCGGCATTGACCGGGGGGAATCTCCTGAGCAGGCCATGTTCCGCGAATTGCACGAAGAGGTGGGTCTGAAGCCCGACCACGTCCGCGTGGTCGCCCGAACCCGGGACTGGTTGCGCTACGAGGTGCCAGACCGGTATATCCGACGCGATGCGCGCGGGCATTACAGAGGCCAAAAGCAGATCTGGTATTTGCTGCAGTTGCTGGGCCACGATTGGGATCTGAACCTCAGGGCCACAGACCATCCGGAATTCGATGCCTGGCGCTGGAACGACTATTGGGTTCCGCTGGAAGTCGTGGTCGAATTCAAGCGTGGCGTCTATGAGATGGCGCTGACCGAACTGGCACGCTATCTGCCACGCCAGGAACAGCGCAATCGCTACCTGCGCAGCGGCATGCGCAACCGCGAGCAGGACGGCGGCGCGATGTCGATGAACGCCCTGCCTTCACGCACCACACTGGGCCTGCTGCACCCGGGGCTGGAACTGCCGCCAGGCGCGAGTTTCGACCCCGATCCGCAGACCGATCTGACCGCGGCCAGCCAGCGCGCCGCGGCCGGCAATACCAAGCATCCCTGAAACCGACGCCAGGCACCGCCTGGCGCAGGCTTTCAGTGGCCGGAGACAATCATGTTGTCGCGGTGGATCATTTCGGACTCGGCGCTGTAACCGAGCAGGCGCTCGAATTCGGCCGAGCTCTTGCGGCACAGCAGCCGCGCTTCGGCGCTCGCATAGTTGGCCAGACCGCGGGCGATCTCCAGGCCCTGGGGATCACGCACGGCAATCACATCGCCGCGCGAGAAGTTGCCTTCCACCCCTGTCATGCCTATGGGCAGCAGGCTCTTGCCCTCTTGCTGCACCTTGTGCGCCGCGCCCTGATCGACGCTGACCGCACCCTTGAGCTGCAGATGGTCGGCAATCCATTGCTTGCGCGCCTGCTTCTTGGGCGTCTGCGCCAGCAGCAAGGTGCCTATGGCCTCGCCCGCGACCAGCCGGCCCAGCACATTGGGCTCGCGCCCCCAGGCAATCACCGTGGAGGCGCCCGAACCGGCGGCGCGCTTGGCGGCCAGGATCTTGGTGATCATGCCGCCGCTGCCAATGCTCGAGCCCACGCCGCCGGCCATGGCTTCGAGCGCCGGGTCGCCCGCCTGCGCTTCATCGACAAAGCGCGCGTCGGGATTCTTGCGCGGATCGGCCGTATACAGGCCCTTCTGGTCGGTCAGGATCACCAGGGCGTCGGCATCGACCAGGTTGGCAACCAGCGCCCCCAGGGTGTCGTTGTCGCCGAACTTGATTTCATCGTTGACGACGGTGTCGTTTTCATTGATGACCGGCACCACGCCCAGGCCCAGCAGCGTCAGCAAGGTAGTGCGCGCATTGAGATAGCGCTCGCGGTCGGCGAGGTCGGCATGGGTCAGCAGCACCTGGGCGCTGCCCACGTCCTGCTCGCGCAGCTTGGTTTCATACATCTGCGCCAGGCCCATCTGGCCCACGGCCGCGGCCGCCTGCAGTTCGTGCACCTGCTTGGGACGCGTTTTCCAGCCCAGGCGCTTCATGCCTTCGGCAATCGCACCGCTGGAGACCATGACCACTTCGCGGCGCACGCCATCGGCGTCGCCGCGCACCAGCGCGGCAAGCTGCTGGCTCCACTGCGCGATCGCCTCTTCATCCAGACCCCGGCCTTCGTTGGTCACGAGGCTGGAGCCCACTTTCACGACGATACGCCGTGCGTCACGCAAAACACTGGAAGCCATGGTTCAGATTGTTCTTGAGCGCCTGCCTCGCAGGCCACAGGCGCTGGTCAGTCAATGGCCGCGGGACCGCTCCCTCTGAGGCCCACTCACCGCACAGGTCTTGCAACCTGCGCGGCACTCTCATCGCGCGCTGTCGTCCTCGGGCGCATCGACCGCGAAACGCGGATCGCGCGTATCGATTTCCGCGGGCGCGTCGCCGACGAAGCGCAGATCGATTTCCTCGGGCGTGTTCTCGGCACGCTGCTGGGCCTGCACATGCTGGAAGATGGTCTTGATCAGCGGCTCGCAGCCTTCGCGCGTCAGCGCGGAGATCTCGAACACCGGGCCCTTCCACTTGAAGCGCT
Organism: Comamonas sp.; assembly: GCA_037968595.1. Lineage (GTDB taxonomy): Bacteria > Pseudomonadota > Gammaproteobacteria > Burkholderiales > Burkholderiaceae_C > Comamonas. The sequence goes on along the minus strand of JBBKVU010000415.1, from coordinate 1,718 downwards.
TGACGAAGTCCTTGACGCGCGCGGCGCGTTCTTCCGTCGGCACCATGTCGAGCTTGTTGAGCACCAGCCAGCGCGGCTTGTCGTAAAGCGCGGCGTCGTACTTCTTGAGCTCGCCCACAATGGCCTTGGCCTGGGCCACGGGATCGACGGCATCGTCAAACGGCGCCATGTCGACCACGTGCAGCAGCAGGCGGGTGCGCTGCAGATGGCGCAGGAACAGATGACCCAGGCCCGCGCCTTCGGAGGCGCCTTCGATCAGGCCGGGAATGTCGGCAATCACGAAGCTTTGCTCGGGACCGACGCGCACCACACCCAGGTTGGGGTGCAGCGTGGTGAACGGATAGTCGGCAATCTTGGGCCGGGCATTGGACACGGCCGTGATCAGCGTCGACTTGCCGGCGTTGGGCATGCCCAGCAAACCGACATCGGCCAGCACCTTGAGCTCGAGCTTGAGGCTCTTGCGCTCGCCGGGCCAGCCGGGAGTCTTCTGGCGCGGGGCGCGGTTGATCGCGCTCTTGAAGCGCATGTTGCCGAAGCCGCCGTCACCGCCCTTGGCGATGGTCACGACTTCGCCCGGCGTCAGCAGCTCGTACAGCACTTCGCCGGTTTCCTGGTCGGAGAAGATCGTTCCCACGGGCACGCGCAAGGTGATGTCGGTGCCGGCAGCGCCGAACATGTCCGAACCCATGCCGTGCTCGCCGCGCTTGGCTTCATGGCGGCGCGCATAACGGAAATCGACCAGGGTGTTCAGGTTGGAATCCGCTACCGCGAAGACGTGGCCGCCGCGGCCGCCGTCTCCCCCATTGGGGCCGCCGAATTCCTTGTACTTCTCGTGTCGGAACGAGACGCAGCCATTGCCGCCATCACCGGCAGCAATGTCAATATAAGCTTCATCGACGAACTTCATGAGGCATCCAGTTTACAAAACAGTGTGCTTTCGTGCTGCGTGCTGCATAGCCCGCCGCGCGCAAAAGCATAAGGCCCCGACGGACGGGGCACTAGCGGGGTAAGAATACCCCTTAAACAGCAAAGCCCCGACAGGTCGGGGCTTCGCTGTGAGTCGAAGTGACAAACCTTATGCAGGCGTCACATTGACCATGTGCTTGGACAGTGCGCCCTTGGTGGAGAAGGACACGTGGCCCTCGACCAAGGCAAACAGCGTGTGGTCCTTGCCCACGCCGACGTTGTCGCCGGGGTGGAACTTGGTGCCGCGCTGGCGAACGATGATGGAACCAGCCGTGATCAACTCACCGCCGAAAGCCTTCACGCCGAGCATCTTGGGCTTGGAATCGCGCCCGTTTCGCGTAGAGCCGCCGCCTTTTTTCTGTGCCATGACTCAGCTCCTATTAAGCTACGATTGCCACGATCTGCAGTTCGGTGAACTGTTGACGGTGACCCTGACGCTTCTGATAGTGCTTACGACGGCGCATCTTGAAGATGTGCACTTTGTCGTGTTTGCCGTGAGCAACCACAGTTGCCTTCACAGTTGCGCCGGACACCAGGGGTGCGCCGATCTTGATGTCTGTGCCGTTGCCGACTGCCAGAACCTGATCGATCACAATTTCCTGGCCTACGTCCGCAGCAATCTGTTCTACTTTGATTTTTTCGCCGGAAGCAACGCGATACTGCTTGCCGCCGGTTTTTATGACCGCGTACATGTTGACCTCTTGATATGAGTTCCGCAGACGAATTTCTGCAGAGCCCAAGATTGTAGCGCA
>JBBKVU010000414.1:0-5001 GCA_037968595.1 Comamonas sp. | reverse complement strand
GCGCAACACCGATGGCGCGCTGCTGCGCCAAGCCCAGGCCGAACTGCTGGCCGGCGCGCGCCGCATTGCCGCCGAGCATGGCGTGCTGCTGAGCCACCGGCTGCTGGCCGATTTCGCGCCCGTGGCCTTTGACGCCGCGCTGGTCGACAGCGTGGAGCGCGCGGCCCGCTCCCAAGGCCTTTCGACGCTGCGCCTGCCCAGCGGCGCCGGCCATGACGCGCAGATGCTGGCGCGCGTCTGCCCCACGGCCATGGTGTTTGTTCCCAGCCGCGACGGCCTGAGCCACAACGTGGGCGAATTCACCGCGCCCGAGCAGCTGGTGCAGGGCGCCTACGTGCTGCTGCAGGTGCTGCTCGAACGCGCCGACCGCTGATCCCCTTACCGTTTTTTTCAAGGAATTCCAGGATGTCCCGAATCGTCAATGTCGCCCTGGGCCAGCTCGGTCCGGTGCAGCGCGCCGACTCCCGCACGGCCGTGGTGGCGCGCCTGTGCGCCATGATGCGCGAGGCGCACAGCCTAGGCGCGCAGGTGATCGTCTACCCCGAACTTGCGCTGACCACCTTCTTTCCGCGCTGGTACATCGAGGACGACGCCGAGATCGACAGCTACTTCGAGCCGACCATGCCCAGCCGGGAGACGCTGCCGCTGTTCGCGCTGTCGCGCGAACTCGGCGTGGGCTTTTACCTCGGCTATGCCGAGCTGGCCGAGGAGGGCGGCCGGCGCATGCGCTACAACAGCGCCATCCTGGTCGACCGCAGCGGCAGCATCGTCGGCAAGTACCGCAAGATCCATGTGCCCGGGCATTTCGAGCACGAGCCCTGGCGCAAGTTCCAGCATCTGGAGAAGCGCTATTTCACGCCCGGCAAGTCGTTTGACGTGCACCAGGCCTTTGGCGGCACCATGGGCATGGCGCTGTGCAACGACAGGCGCTGGGCCGAGAGCTACCGGGTGATGGCGCTGCAGGGCGCGGAGATGGTGTTCATTGGCTACAACACGCCGGTGCACAACGCGCCCGCGCCCCAGCACGACGACCTGTCGCTGTTCCACAACCAGCTTGCCGTGCAGGCCGGCGCCTACCAGAACGGCTGCTGGGTCGCGAGCGTCGCCAAGGGCGGGCTCGAGGAGGGCGTGGAGAGCATTGCGGGCAGCCTGCTGGTCGCGCCTTCGGGTGAAGTCGTCACGCGCTGCGTGACCAAGGACGACGAAGTCGTGGTCGGGCGCTGCGATCTCGATTTCTGCGCGGTCTACAAGCGCACGACCTTCAACTTCGACCTGCACCGCCACCCCGAGTGCTATGGCCTGATCACCGCGCGCAAGGGCGAGACCCTGGCCGCGGACGGCACGCTGCTGGCGGGCTGAACGAACCAGGGTTTTGATCGATTGCGCATTGATTGAATCGAAGCGAAGGATTAGGCCGGTGTGGCACAATTTTTCCACTTCTCCCTGTGCCCTTGCGGTGGCTGCCCACCGTCAGCGTGGTCACGTCGATGGTCGGCGCGGCCGCTGCGGCTTCTAGTCCCTCCTACTATGTTCCGACGCTCGCTTCTCTGCGCCGCCAGCCTGACGGCCGCGGGTGCTTTTTCCATGTCTGCGGCCCTGGCCGCGCCCGCCGCCTGGCCGGCGCTCAAGCCCATCACCCTGGTCGTGCCCTTCAGCGCCGGCGGCAACGTCGACTCGACCGCGCGCCTGATCGGCCAGAAGCTGGGCGAGCGCCTGCAGCAATCGGTGGTGGTCGACAACGTGCCCGGCGCCGGCGGCGTCCTGGGCGTGAGCAAGGCGATCGCGGCCAAGCCCGACGGCTATACCGTGCTGATGGGCTTTGACGGCCCGGTCAGCGTTGCCCAGCTGGTCAACGCGGCCGTGAAGTACGACGCCGAACGCGACCTGATTCCCGTGGGCCTGGTGACGACGGCGCCGGTGGTGCTGATGGCGCGGCCGGGCTTTCCCGCCAAGACCATGGCCGAGATGATCGCGCTGGCCCGCAGCCAGCCGGGCCAGCTGACCTACGCCAGCTCGGGCGTGGGCACGGTGCTGCACCTGGCGATGGAAATGGTGCAGGAGCGCGCCAACGTCAAGATGGTGCATGTGCCTTACCGCGGCGGCGCGCAGATCACCAGCGATGTGATGGGCGGGCAGGTCGACATGGGCTATCTGGTGACCACCAGCGCGACGCCGCTGATCCAGCAGAAGAAGCTGTCGGCGCTGGGCGTGACCTCGTCGGCGCGCATCGACTCGATTGCCGATGTTCCGGCGTTCGGCGAAACGCCGGTGCTCAAGGGCTTTGACATCAACACCTGGACCGGAATGTTCCTGCCGGCCGGCACGCCGCCGGCGATTGTCGCGCGCCTGGCCAAGGAACTCGATGCGGTGCTGCAGCTGCCCGATGTGCAGCAGCGCCTGATCGCCGGCGGTGCAACGCCCGGCAAGGGCACGCCAGCGAGCTTCGCGGCTTTCCTGAAGAAGGAAAAGGCGGCCTATGCCCAGGTCGTCAAGAGCGCCAACATCCAGCAAGAATGAGCCCCGCCCAGCAATGACACACCACCTTCCCCCGGACACCATGGCGCCGGTCCTGCCGGAAGTGCAGGCGATCTGCGACGAGATGCTGGCGCTGCGCCACCACCTGCACGCCCATCCCGAACTGGCCTACCAGGAAGTCATGACCGGCGATCTGGTCGCCGAGAAACTCGCCGAATGGGGCTATGAAGTCCATCGCGGCCTGGGCATCACCGGCGTGGTGGGCACGCTGCGCCGCGGCCGCCATGAAGGCGGCAAGCGCCTGGGCCTGCGCGCCGACATGGACGCCTTGCCCATCGAGGAAGCCACCGGCCTGCCCTATGCCAGCCGTCACCCGGGAAAGATGCACGCCTGCGGTCATGACGGCCATACCGCGACCCTGCTGGCCGCGGCCAAGGTGCTGGCCCAGCGCGGCCAGTTCGACGGCACGCTGCACCTGATCTTTCAGCCCGCCGAGGAAGGCCATGGCGGCGCCAAGAAGATGGTCGAGGACGGCCTGTTTCAGCTGTTTCCCTGCGACGCGCTCTATGCCTTCCACAACGAGCCGGGCTACCCGGCCGGGCATTTCGGCTTTCGTTCGGGCGTGATGTATTCCAGCTCCGACACGGCAATCATCACCGTGCGCGGAACGGGCGGCCATGGCGCCATGCCGCATGCCGCGGTCGACCCCATCGTCGTCGCCGCGCACCTGGTGCTGGCGCTGCAGACCATAAGGTCGCGCGAGATCGACCCCAACGACATGGCCGTGGTCACGGTGGGTGCGATCCACGCGGGCGATGCGCCCAACGTGATTCCCGAGACCTGCGAGCTGCGCGTCACGGTGCGCGCCCGCAGCCCCGAAGTGCGGCAGATGCTGCGCGAGCGCATCACCGCCATGGCCCATGCCCAGGCGGCCGTGCACCGCGCGACGGCCGAGATCGACTACCGCTGGCGCTACCCACCGGTGATGAACGACGTGGCGGCCACCGACTTTGCCGTGGCCGTGGCGCGCGACTGCGTGGGCCAGGCGTGGATGATTCCCGACCTGCAGCCGCTGCAGGCCAGCGACGACTTCGCGCTGATGCTTGAAGAGGTGCCGGGCAATTACTTCATTGTCGGCAATGGCATGGGCGAGGGTGGCTGCATGGTGCACAACGCCGGCTATGACTTCAACGATGCCCTGCTGCCGGTCACGGCCAGCTACTGGGTGCATCTGGCCGAGGCGTTCTTGCGCCGCAGCTGACTTCACGTGCCGGACGCCCTCCGGCTGATATCAATGGAGCGTGGTCAGCCCTGTGCGGGCCGCGCAGGATGGTTTGTATGAGCACCCCCGCAACTGAAGCAGCCGCTGCGCTGCCCGACTTCGAGTCCACGACCGGCTACTGGCAACGCATTGTCGATGCCGGCGAACTCACGCAGCCTATCGCGCCGCCCTATCAATACAGCTACCCCGCGCGGCTGCGCGACGGCCGCTATCTGGTGCTGCCGCTGCGCGGCATGCCCAGTCAGCCCGAGCGCTGCGTGGCGTCGCTGATCGCCAACCAGGCATCCATCGCAGTGGTGGAGACCCTGGCCAGCGCCATGGCCGAGGAAGCGCGCGGCTTTGCCGTCGATGCCGTGGTCGGCCTGCCCACGCTGGGCCTGGCCTTCGCTCCGGGCGTGGCCCAGGCGCTGGGCCATGCGCGCTATGTGCCGCTGGGCTATTCGCGCAAGTACTGGTACCGGGACGAGCTGTCCGAGCCCGTGAGCTCGATCACCACGCCGGGCAAAGGCAAGCTGCTGTATGTGGACCCCAACCAGCTGCCGCTGCTGGCCGGAAGGCGCGTGCTGGTGGTCGACGATGCCGTGAGCTCGGGAACGACCATGGTCTCGGGTTTGCGCCTGCTCGAGCGCTGCGGCGCCGAGGTGGTGGCGATTGCCGTGGCAATGCGCCAGGGAACGCAGTGGCGCGACAAGCTGCGCAATGCCGCCGGCGAGCCCATTCCGGTGGTGGCAGCGTTTGATTCGCCGCGCATGCTGCGCACGCCCGCGGGCTGGGTGCCCGAAGCCTGAAGCCGGGCTTCAGCCGCGCTGCTTGAGCATTTTTTCTATCTTCTGGTCGGTCTTGTACTGGCTCAGCGCATAGACCGCCCAGATGGCTGCGGGAATCCAGCCGATCAGCGTGATCTGCAGCACCAGGCAGAACAGGCCGGAAAACGGCCGGCCTATGGTGAAGAACACGGAAAAGGGCAGCAGCAGGGCAAGAAGCAATCGCATCGTCGGGAGGCTTTCGTCAGAGAGGGCAGTGGACAGCGGGACGGCCGCAGGCCGTCATCAGCATATTTCGTCGCGGGCCGTATTTTCAAGATGGCTGGTGTCGGCCCAGCCGACCAGGCCCAGCCCCTGGGGCGTCCACAGCAGCCGGTTGATGGCCGCATTGCCCAGCGCGAAGGTGCGCGGCGCCTGCAGCTCCTGGCCGGTCGCGAGGCGGTAAAGCGTGTCAAGCACGCCGCCGTGGGCCGTCAGCAC
>JBBKVU010000413.1:0-11647 GCA_037968595.1 Comamonas sp. | reverse complement strand
ATGCTGGGCCGGCAGGTCGCGCGGCTGGCGCTGGCCGCGCTGGAACTCGTGCAGGACCGCCAGGTGCAGCGCTTTCTCACGCAGTCGCTGCGCGCCGTGCTGTCCCAGGTCGACCTGTCGCGCGCCGCGGCCTCGCTGCTGACCGCGCTCACGCAGGGCGGGCGCCACCAGGCGCTGCTCGACGACGTGCTGGCGCGCATTGCAGCCATCATGCAGACCGCGAACACGCGTGAATTCATTGCCGCAAGCATTGTCGAGTGGCTCAAGCGCGAGCATCCGCTGAAGGAAAAGATGCTGCCCAGCGACTGGCTTGGCGACAAGGGTGCGGAGCTGATCGCACAGGCGCTTGAAAGCCTGTTTGACGACATTGCCCACAACCCCGCGCACCGCGTGCGCGAGGCGCTGGACGCGGCGGTGGCGCGGCTCATCGAAAGGTTGCAGACCGACCCGGATTTCGCGGACCGCGCCGAGCAGCTGCGCCACTACCTGCTGCACGACGAGAAGCTTGCCGGCTATCTGCAGGCGCTGTGGACGCAGCTGCGCCAGCGCCTGCAGGCCGACCTTGCCGACGAGCATTCGCACATCGCGCGCAAGGCCGCGGCCATGGGCCGCTGGCTGGGGCAGTCGCTGGCCGCCGACCCGGCGCTGCGCCAGTCGATGAACACCCGGCTCGAACGCTGGGCGGCGACGCTGGCGCCCGATGTCGCCCAGTTCCTGGCCGAGCACATCAGCGACACCGTCAAGCGCTGGGATGCGGCCGAGCTGTCGCATCTGGTCGAGCTGCACATCGGCAAGGACCTGCAGTTCATACGCATCAACGGCACGCTGGTCGGCGGCGCCATCGGCCTGCTGCTGTTCGTGCTGGCCCAGCTGCCGCAATGGTGGGCGGCGCTCTGAGCGGGCGGGAACGCTGGCCATTCAACAATCGTCAGGGTACTTACCAATTGCGCACATGAACGCCGTGCTGTCAAGCCATTGAGCGGGACTGCGCGGGTTATGTCGAGCTTGTAACGTTTTGGTAAATAATAATGCGACTGATTCTCATAACAGAATCAACGTTTCCTTCATTCTTTTCCGGACCTGACATGCATTTGCTTCGTATCCCGTTCCCCACCGTCGCCGCGGCCATCATGGCCACGGGCCTTACCGGCATGGCTGCCGCTCAAGAGACCAAGGCACTGGATACCGTGGTGGTGACGGCTTCGGGCTACGAGCAGCTGATCAAGGAAGCGCCGGCGTCGATCTCCGTGGTCACGCGCGAGGACCTGGAAAAGAAGGCCTATACCAACCTGCACGACGCGCTGCGCGACGTGCCCGGCGTGATTCTCACGCCTTCGGACAACAACTCCAACGACATCGCGCTGCGCGGCATGGGCGCGAACTACACGCTGATCCTGGTGGACGGCAAGCGCACGAATTCACGCGAAACCCAGACCAACGGCAGCACCGGCACCGACCAGAGCTGGATTCCGCCGCTTGAAGCCATAGAGCGCATCGAAGTGGTGCGCGGGCCGATGTCCTCGCTCTACGGCTCGGACGCGATGGGCGGCGTGATCAACGTGATCACGCGCAAGGTGGCCAAGGAGTGGCATGGCTCGCTGCGCGCCGACGCGACGCTGCAGGAGCGCTCGACTTCAGGCAATGCCTACCAGAGCAATTTCTATCTGTCGGGTCCGATCAAGGAGGACCTGCTGGGCCTGAGCATCTACGGCAACTACACCCAGCGTGAAGAAGACCGGATCTACCAGGGCTACAACGACTACGACAACCGCGCGATCAACGTCAAGCTGGCGCTGACGCCCAACAAGGACCACGATGTGATCCTCGAGCTGGGCACGGCCAAGCAGCATTTCACCTCGACGCCTGGCATGACGCTGCTGCCGACCGAGGCGCTGAGCGATCGCAAGTTCGAGCGCGAAAGCTACTCGCTGCAGCACAAGGGCCGCTGGGGCTGGGCCACGTCGGACACCTATGTGCAGCAGGAAGAAACGCGCAACATCGCGCGCGACATGACGATCAAGAACACGGTGTTCAACAGCAGCTGGACCATGCCGCTGGGCCAGCGCAACCTGCTGACCACGGGCGTCTACTACAGCGAGCAGGACCTCAAGGACACGACCACCAACACCTTGCCGGGTTCCAGCCGCAGCACCGCCGACCGCAGCCAGTACGCGGTGTTTGCCGAGAACGAGTGGCGCCTGCGCGACGACTTCGCGCTGACCGGCGGCCTGCGCTATGACCACGACAGCCAGGCCGGTGGCCATGTGAGCCCGCGCCTGTATGGCGTCTGGACCGTCGATCCGCGCTGGACCGTCAAGGGCGGTGTGTCCTCGGGCTTCCGTGCGCCATCGCTGCGCCAGACGCTGGGCGACTGGGGCCAGTCGAGCCGCGGCGGCAACATCTACGGCAATCCCGATCTCAAGCCCGAGACCTCGCTGACCAAGGAAATCGGCCTGCTGTTTGACGCCGGCAACGGCACGACGGCCGGCCTGACGCTGTTCGACAACGATTTCAAGGACAAGATCATGCGCATTGCCTGCCCGACCTGCGGCCCGCTCAACTCCTCGGGACGCGTGTCGACCACCAATGTGAACGTCGACAAGGCCATCACACGCGGCATCGAAGCCACGCTGGGCACGCAGCTGACGCAGAACCTGGGCCTGACATCGAGCTATACCTTCACCACTTCCGAGCAGAAGAGCGGCGAATTCGCGGGCAAGCCGCTGAACCAGCTGCCGCGCCACCTGCTCAACGTGTCGCTGGACTGGAACCCCACGGGCCAGATCAATGGCTGGACCAAGGTGTCCTACCGCGGCAAGGAAAGCGACAGCTCGGGCGCGGCCTCGTCGGGAACGTTCAACCAGAAGAGCTATGCCATGCTGGACCTGGGCGGCTCGTACAAGTACAGCAAGACCGTGACGCTGTATGCGGGCATCTACAACCTGCTCGACAAGGAAGTGCTGTACGACGGCGTGAACTATGACTCCGTGCTTGACGGCCGCCGCTACTGGCTGGGCATGAACGTAAAGTTCTAAGTTTCGCGCCATGGACTCTTCCATGGCGCCTGTGCCGCACCGCAGCTGCCTTGCAGACCGCGGCTGCGGCTTTTGACTTTTTCACAGGATGAAAGCCGTATGAATTTCATGATCTCGCGCCGACACATTGCAATTGCCCTGACTGCCGCCGCATGGGGCATTTCTGGCGCTGTCGGCGCCGCAGCGCCCGCGCAGCCCGGCCAGCCCGCCCAGATCAGCGTGCAGCACGCCAAGGGACAGGCCACGGTGCCGCTCAAGCCGCAGCGCGTCGTGGTCTATGACCTGGCTGCGCTCGATGTGATGCATTCGCTGCAACTGCCCGTGGCGGGCGTCGCCAAGGCCGAGTACCCCGACTACCTCAAGTCGTACGCCGACGCGAAGTACCAGGCCGCAGGCTCGCTGTTCATTCCCGACTTCGAAGCGCTCAGCCGCATCCAGCCCGATCTGATCGTCGTTGCCGGCCGCTCGGCCGCCAAGTACGATGTGCTGTCGAAGATTGCGCCCACGCTGGATCTGAGCGTAGACGGCAAGAATCTGCTGGGTGACATGGAGCGCAATGTCGACACGCTGGCCAGCCTGTACGGCAAGCAGGCCCAGGGCCGGCAGCTGATGGCCAAGGTGCGCGCCGAAGTCGAGGCCCTCAAGGCCGTCGCCGCCCAGGCCGAGCCCGGCCTGCTGGTGCTGGCGGTGAACACCAACATGAGCGCCCAGCCTCCGGGAGCGCGTTTCGGTCTGCTGCACGATGTGCTGGGCATCAAGCCGCTGCTCGCGGCCGACGCTTCCAAGCCGCGCGGCGTGCCCATGAAGATGGATGACATCGCCAGGCTGGACCCCGCCTGGCTCTATGTGATCGATCGCAACGCCGCCACCGGCACGCAGACCGACAAGGAAGGCAAGCCCGTGGTGCCGTCCCGGCAGCTGTTCGACAACGCCCAGATCCAGGGCACGCAGGCCGGCAAGAACGGCCGCGTGGTGTTCCTCGATCCCAAGGGCTGGTACCTGCTGGGCAGCGCCGGCCCGACGGCCATGCTGCAGAACGTGGCGCAGATCAAGTCGGCGCTGCAGGCAGGCAAGTAAGGCGCTGTGGGCCAGCGCTGATCTTTCGCCGGCCCGGAAATACCGGCCCTTCGACGCGGCCGGCCAGGCAGGCTCAGGGCGAACGGGGTTTTCTCCGTTCGCGCCCAGCTTGTCGAAGTGCCAGCCCAGCCCTTCCGTTCGCCCTGAGCTTGTCGAAGGGTGAGCCCAGCCGGTCCGTTCGCCCTGAGTTTGTCGAAGGGTGAACGCAGCCGCGAAAAACCCGCCACCCCCGAGGTGCGCCGCATCGCGGCCAGGCCGGCTTCAGTCCGCTGAATTCTGCGCGGCCTGCGCATCCAGCTGCTGCAAATGCTTGGCCAGCTGCGCCCAGGCCTGGGCGGCTTCGTCGTTCTGCGCCCAGGCGTGGCAGCTCGCGGCCATCATGGCCGTGGGCGCATGGTCGGGTTGCAGATCGAAGGCGCGCTCGCACTGGGCTGCGGCATTGGTCCACATCACCGCGGCATTGGCCGAGCCCTGCTTTTGCAGCGCATGGGCTTCGGCCATCCAGGCCTGGGCCAGGCGCAGCGCCGCGCCATGCTGATCGGGGTCGGCCTGGTGGGCCTTGGCGAAGAACGCGCCGGCCTGCTGCCACAGCGCGCGCGCCTGGGCGAAATCCTGTGTGGCCACGGCCTGGGCCTGGGCGACGAGGTCGTTGCCGGATTGAAGGAGGGAGGCGTAGTCAGCAGCAGTCATGGCGGGCGGCAAATCGGCGAAACGAAAATGCCGCCGATTGTGCGCGAAAGCGAACGCCTGCGCGATCAGTGCAGTTTCAGCCGCGGATCGGTGCGCCGGCCTATGCGGTCGCTGAGCATCAGCAAGGCGGTGCGGAACACGCCGCACAGCGCGACCTGGTGCATGCGGTACAGCGAGATGTAGAACATGCGCGCCAGCCAGCCCTCGACCTTGACCGTGCCCATCAGGTTGCCCATCAGATTGCCCACGGCCGAGAAGTGCGACAGCGAGACCAGCGAGCCGTAGTCGCGGTAGCGGTACTCGGGCAGGGCCTGGCCCTGCAGGCGCTTGGGCAGCGACTCGGCGAGCAGCGAGGCCTGCTGGTGGGCGGCCTGGGCGCGCGGCGGAACGTTCTTGCCGCTGCCGTCGTCCATGGGGCAGGCCGCGCAGTCGCCGAGCACGAAGATGTCGTCGTCCAGCGTGGTCTGCAGCGTGGTGCGCACCACCAGCTGGTTGATGCGGTTGCTCTCCAGGCCGTCGAGGTTCTGCAGGAAATCGGGCGCCTTGATGCCCGCGGCCCAGACCTTGATGCTGGCCGGAATCACCCGGCCGTCGGCGGTTTCGAGCTGCTCGGCGGTGACGCGGCTCACGGCCGCTTCGGTGATCACCTGCACGCCGAGTTTTTCCAGCGTCTGGTGGGCGTCGCGGCCTATGCGTTCGGGCAGCGCCGGCAGCACGCGCTTGCCGGCGTCGAGCACGGTGATGTGCAGGTTCTCGGGCGCGATGTTGCCCAGGCCGTAGTCGGAGAGCTGCTGCGCGGCGCTGCGCAGTTCGGCGGCCAGCTCCACGCCCGTGGCGCCGGCGCCCACAATGGCAATGCGCAGCTGCGCCTGCTTGTCGTGGCCCGCGTGGGCCGCGAGGTACTTGGCCAGCAGCAGGCGGTGAAAGCGTTCGGCCTGGTCGGGCGAATCGAGAAAGATGCAATGCTCGGCCGCGCCCGGCGTGTGGAAGTCGTTGGTCACGCTGCCTATGGCCATGACCAGGGTGTCGTAGGCCAGGGTGCGCGCCGGCGCGGCTTCGCTGCCGTCGTCATGCAGCAGCGGCGCCAGCTCAATGGTCTTGGCCTGGCGGTCGAGACCGCACATGCGGCCCATCTGGAACTGGAAATGCTTCCACTTGGCCTGGGCGATGTAGTTGAACTGGTTGTCCGACAGGCTCAGCGAGCCCGCGGCCACTTCGTGCAGCAGCGGCTTCCACATGTGGGTGAGGTGGCTGTCGACCAGGATGACTTCTGCCTGGCGGCGTTTGCCCAGGCGCTGGCCCAGCCGGGTGGCCAGTTCCAGTCCGCCAGCGCCGCCGCCGACGATCACGATGCGATGCGTCATGGATTATTTCCTTGCTTGCCGGTTACAGCCCGGCCCGAAGCAGGCCGCCGTTATCCCCCTGAAGATAATCCGAGTCGCGCCGCGCGCGGGCGGCAACCTTGATTGTCCTGCGTCAATGCAAGGGTAAACCCTAGGTTTTCGCGCCTTGCCTTGTCTAGAACCGCGGCAGGTCGGGGTGGCTGATCTGCCCGCCGCGCACCAGCATCTTGCCGTATTCGGCGCAGCGGTTGAGCGTGGGAATCACCTTGCCCGGGTTGAGCAGTCCCAGCGGGTCGAATGCGGCCTTGAGCGCGAACATCTGCGCGTTTTCCTCGGCGCTGAACTGGGTGCACATGGAGTTGAGCTTTTCCACGCCCACGCCATGCTCGCCCGTCACGGTGCCGCCCATGGCGACGCTGGTCTCGAGGATGTCGGCGCCAAACAGTTCGCAGCGGTGCAGCTGGTCGGCGTCGTTGGCATCGAACAGGATCAGCGGGTGCAGGTTGCCGTCGCCCGCATGAAAGACATTGGCGCAGCGCAGCTGGTATTTCTGCTCCATCGCCTGGATGGCCAGCAGGATGTCGGCCAGGCGCTTGCGCGGAATGGTCGAGTCCATGCACATGTAGTCGGGGCTGATGCGCCCGCTCGCGGGAAACGCGTTCTTGCGCCCGCTCCAGAAGCGCAGGCGCTCGGCTTCGTTCTCGCTGACGGTGATGGCCGTGGCGCCGGCGTCGCGCAGCACCGCGCTCATGCGGCCGATTTCCTCGGCGACTTCCTCGGGCGTGCCGTCGGATTCGCACAGCAGGATGGCTTCGGCCGTGAGGTCGTAGCCGGCCTTGACGAAGTCCTCTACGGCCGCGGTCATGGGCTTGTCCATCATTTCCAGCCCGGCCGGAATGATGCCCGCGGCAATCACCGCCGCCACCGCGGCGCCGGCCTTGCGCACGTCGTCGAAGCTGGCCATGATGCAGCGCGCGAGCTGGGGCTTGGGGATCAGCCGCACCGTGACTTCGGTGATCACGGTCAGCATGCCTTCGCTGCCTATCACCGCGGCCAGCAGGTCGTAGCCCGGAGTGTCGAGCGCCTGGCTGCCGAAGGTGATGGGCTCGCCGGCCATGGTGAAGCCCTTGACCTCGAGCACGTTGTGCACCGTGAGGCCGTACTTGAGGCAGTGCACGCCGCCCGAGTTCTCGGCGACATTGCCGCCTATGGTACAGGCGATCTGGCTCGATGGATCGGGCGCGTAGTACAGGCCGTACGGCGCCGCGGCCTCGCTGATCGCGAGGTTGCGCACGCCGCACTGCACGACGGCGGTGCGGCTGTAGGCATCGAGCTGGAGAATGCGGTTGAACTTGGCCAGCGACAGCACCACGCCCAGCGCATGCGGCATGGCTCCGCCCGACAGCCCGGTGCCCGCGCCGCGCGCGACCACCGGCACCTGCAGCGCATGGCAGGCCCGGAGCACGGCCTGCACCTGGGTCTCGGTTTCGGGCAGGCACACGACCAGCGGGCGCTGGCGGTAGGCCGTGAGGCCGTCGCACTCGTAGGGCGTGGTGTCTTCGCTATGCCACAGCAGTGCGTGCGCGGGCACATGCGCGCCCAGCGCCTGCACGATCTGGGCCTGGCGGCGCGCGCGCTCGGATGTCGAGGGCGCGGCGGTGGCTGGGGATTCGGTGTTCATGCTTGAGACTTTAGCGAAGGCGTGGCGGCTTGGCGTGAGTTTTCTTCCACGTCTGCATGAAATTAGGCACGCGCCGCGGCGGTCGCACGCAGGCTTTCCATCAGCAGCTCGCTGGCCTGCGTGCGCGCGCGCCCGCGCAGCGTGATGATGCCCACATGCGGCAGCTCGATAGGCACCTTGAGCTTGAGGATGCGCACCAGCCCCTGCTGCGCGAAGTGCTCGGCAACGCTGCGCGCCAGAAAGCCGATGGCCGGCCGCTGGTGCATGCCCGAGAGCGTGACCAGGAACGACGAGGTTTCGATGATGTCCGTGGGCGGTTCGAGCAGATGCTTGTGGAACATCTGCGCCAGCTTGGAGCGCGATGAGGCCCAGGGCGGGGGCACGACCCAGGGCAGTTCGGCCAGCATCGCCCAGCTGGGTCTGGCCGTGCCGGCGAGCGGGTGATCGGGGCTGACGACAATGCACATGGGCTCGGCGTAGAGCGATTCGGTCTCCAGGTCGGGCGAGGCGTAGCCCGGCTCCAGCCGGCCGACAATCAGATCGAGTTCGCCCACGCGCAGGCGCGGCAGCAGCCGCGTGAGATCGCCTTCCTCGACCATCACCGTGGTCAGGCGCGAGCGCTCCTTGACGCGCAGGATGGCCGGCATCAGCAGGCTGGGCAGGGCCACGACCATCGCGCCCACGCTGGTGCGGCCCACGCCGCCGCTGTCGGCGGCGCTGATCTCGTCACGCGTGCGCTGGTAGTCGGCCAGCACCGAGCGCGCGAAGCGCACCACCGTGGCGCCATGGGGCGTGGGTTCGGTGCCGCGCGTCGAGCGCGAGAACAGCTGCAGCTCGAACATCTTCTCGATTTCCGCCAGCATCTTGGACACCGCGGGCTGGGTGATCGAGAGGAATTCCGACACCCGGCCGAGGTGGCGGAACTCGTCGAGCGCGACCAGCAGCTGCAGGTGGCGCAGCTTCAGATTGGAACGAAGAACGCGATCGATCTGGCTCATGGGGCAGGGGGCAGCGCTGGCGTCTTCATAACCTGTTCATTATGAAGACAGTCCGCTATTTCATTGGAAAGCAATCATTATCTTCAGAATAATCGGCCGGGCTGACCCTAGAAAAACTATTCGGAGACAACGATGAAGACTTCACGTTCCTTGGCACGGCGCCAATTCGTGCTTGGCGGCCTGGGCTCCGCCGCCCTGAGCGCTGCTCCGGCGCGCGTGTTTGCCGCCGACTACCCCGAGCGCCCGATCACGTTCATCTGCCCCTGGCCGGCGGGCGGCACGGCCGATCGCTCGATGCGCATCATCTGCCAGATCGCGGCGCGGGAACTGGGTCAGCCTATCGCCCTGGAAAACCGCGCCGGCGCCTCGGGCATGATAGGCACCAAGGCGCTGTCGTCGGCCCGCCCCGACGGCTACACCATTGGCCAGATTCCGATCTCGGTGACGCGTTTCTCGCAGCTGGGCACGGTGCAGCTCGATCCGCTCAAGGACTTCACCTATCTCGCGCGCACCTCGGGCCAGACCTTCGGCATTGCCGTGCCCGCGCGCTCGCCGTTCAAGTCGCTGCGCGACGTGGTGGCGCGCGCCAAGGCCCAGCCCGGCACCGTGACCTATGCGCATGCGGGCATAGGCGGCGCAACCCATGTGGGCATGGAGCAGTTCGCCCAGGCCGCGGGCATCAAGTTCAATGCGATTGCCTACAAGGGCGGCTCGGCCGCGCTGCAGGACGTGCTGGGCGAACAGGTCGATCTGCTGGCCGACAGCAGCTCCTGGGCGCCGCATGTCGAAGCCGGCAAGATGCGCCTGCTGGCCACCTGGGGCGAGGAGCGCACACCGCGTTTCAAGGACACGCCCACGCTCAAGGAGCTGGGTTTCGACGTGGTCGTCGAGGCGCCCAACGGCATAGGCGCGCCCAAGGGCCTGCCGCCGGCAATCGAGAAGCGCCTGCGCGATGCGTTTCGCGCGGCCGTCAACAGCGAGGAGTTCCGCAAGGTCGCCGAGAGCATCGATGCGCCGGTCATGTACCAGGACGGCCCCGACTACCAGAAGTACATCCAGAGCGTCTTCCAGCAGGAGACCGATCTGATCCGCAAGCTCAATCTCAAGGAGCTGATGGCCAAGGGCTGAGGCCCTTGTTCATTGGCCCATTGGCGTTTTCCACCCCGCTTGCCGTTTTCCTATGAACCACAGTCCCCTGCTGCGCCTGCACCCGAACGACAACGTGCTGGTCGCCAAGACCGCCATTGCGCTGGGCGAGACCATTGCCGAGTTCGGCGTGCGCGCCCGCGCGCAGATTCCCGCGGGCCACAAGATCGCGGCGCGCGCCATTGCCGCCGGCGAGCAAGTGCTCAAGTACGACACCGTGATCGGCGTCGCTGCGCGCGACCTCGAGGCCGGCGACTATGTGCACAGCCACAACCTGACGCTGGTCGACAGCTACCGCGACCCGGGCTTCTGCCAGGACGTGCGCCCGGTGGACTTCCTGCCCGAAGCCGAGCGCGCGACGTTCCTGGGCTTCGAGCGCGCGGGCGGCGGCGTGGGCACGCGCAACTTCATCGGCATCCTGTCGTCGGTGAACTGCTCGTCGACGGTGATCACGCGCATTGCCGCGCATTTCACGCCCGAGCGCCTGGCCGATTTTCCCAATGTCGACGGCGTGGTCGCGTTTGCGCAGACCAGCGGCTGCGGCATGTCGTCGCCCAGCGAGCATTTCGATGTGCTGCGGCGCACGCTGGCCGGCTATGCGCGCCATCCCAATCTTGCCGGCGTGCTGATCGTCGGCCTGGGCTGCGAGCGCAACCAGGTCAGCGCGCTGGTCGATTCGCAAGGCCTGCAGGCCGGGCGGCTGATGCGCACCATGGTGATGCAGGACGTGGGCGGAACGCGCCAGACCATAGAAGCCGGCATTCGCGCCATCGAGGACATGCTGCCCGAAGCGAATGCCGCGCAGCGCACGCGCGTCAGCGCCGCCCACCTGAAGATAGGCCTTGAATGCGGCGGCTCCGACGGCTTCTCGGCGATCAGCGCGAATCCCGCGCTGGGCGCGGCCATGGACATCCTGGTGCGCCATGGCGGCACCGCCATCCTGTCGGAAACGCCCGAGATCCACGGCGTCGAGTTCATGCTCACGCGCCGCGCGATCACGCCCGAAGTCGGCCAGAAGCTGCTCGATCGCCTGGCCTGGTGGGAGCGCTACGCGGCCGGCCAGAACGCGCAGTTCAACGGCGTGGTCGGCCACGGCAATCAGGCCGGCGGCCTGGCCAACATCTTCGAGAAGTCGCTGGGTTCGGCCATGAAAGGCGGCACCACGCCGCTGCGCGCGGTCTACGAATACGCCGAGCCCATCACCGAGAGCGGCTTCGTGTTCATGGACTCGCCGGGCTACGACCCCGTGGCCGCGACCGGGCAGATTGCCAGCGGCGCGCAGCTGATCTGCTTTACCACCGGTCGTGGCTCGATGTTCGGCAGCAAGCCCGCGCCGACCATCAAGCTGGCCAGCAACACGCCCATGTTCCGCCGTCTCGAGGAAGACATGGACATCAACTGCGGGGTGGTGATCGACGGCGAGCTGTCGGTGCCCGAGCTGGGCCAGCGCATCTTCGAGCAGATTCTCTGGCACGCCTCGGGCGAGCCCACCAAGAGCGAGCTGCTGGGCCTGGGCGACCACGAGTTCGTGCCCTGGCATCTGGGCATCGTAAGCTGATGGCCGGACCTTTTCACCCCTATTTTTCCTGCCCGCCATGCCACTGACTCTCTCCCGTCCCGAACTGCAGCGCACCGGCAACTTCATTGCCGGCCAATGGCTGGCGCCCGAAGCCGGCC
>JBBKVU010000412.1:0-3939 GCA_037968595.1 Comamonas sp. | reverse complement strand
TCAACAGGCTGCCGCGCGGGCCGGCGACGCCGACCCACTGGCCCAGGGGCGCGTTGACCGCCCAGTCGGCCGCCGGGCCGGTGTTGTGCAGCGCGAACTCGAGCACCAGCTCATTGCGCTGCGCGTCCCAGCTGACGGGCGTGTAGTCGCGCGTGGTCGGGCGCTCGCCTTCGAAGCTGGGGCGGCCGTCGACGATCTGCGGCAGATTGGGACGCTCCAGGCCATCCTGGGGCAGGATGAATTTGAGGTGGTCGTCAAAGCCGCTGCTGACGAAGCCGGCCAGCTCGGGGCCGCCCAGCGTCACGCGCACAAAGCCGGGGCTGACTTGTTCACGCGCCAGCAGTTGCAGGTGGCGCGAGGCAAAGGGATGGCGCTGGCGCTCGACGCGCAGCGCGTCTGGGGAAGAAGTGGTGGTCATGCAGGCCTTTGGCGTAAAATGTTGATTTAGTCAACGAAATATCCGCCATCTCGTTGATTTTGTCAACTATAAAATCCACACCGCGATGACTGCCAAAAACCCTGCCGATGTGTTTGACGCCATGCATGACCTGATGCACGCCTACCGCCATCGCATGCGCGCCGCAATGCAGGCCGAGCTGACGCCGAACGAAATGCGCGCGCTGCTGTTTGTCGGCCGCCATCCGATGCGCACGCAAAAGGACCTGGTCGAGCACAGCGGCAGCGACAAGGCGCAGATCGCGCGCCTGCTCAATATGCTGGAGGAAAAAGGCTGGCTGGAACGCGTGCCCCATGCCCAGGACGCGCGCAGCCGCTGCCTCAAGCTGAGCCCTGCGGGCCAGGCGGTGTTCGAAGGCATGGGCGCGCGCCGGCGCGGCATCACCGCGCAGATGCTCGACGGTTTTTCGCCCGCGGAACAGCAGGTGCTGCAGGGCTTGCTGGCGCGGATGCTGGGGAACCTCCACGCGTCGGAGTAAGGGGTTTTGCTGCTCGCTCAGAGCAACACGGGGGCGCAGGTTCTTCGGCAGGGAATCTTGCGACACGCCCGGCAACGCCCTTAGACAGGCTCAGGGCGAACGGCAGAGGAGAGGCCGAAGGGTGCACGGGGGGCAGCACCGCTTCCCCCTTCGTCCTGAGCCTGCCTCGCCGGCCGCGTCGAAGGATCAGCGCCCCACCCTCAATCAGCGATCACCGGCACCCTGGGCGCGAGCGCGCACATCAGCTCATAGCCCAACGTGCCGCCCATGCGCGCGACTTCGTCTATCGACAGCCGCTGGCCGGTCGACGCCTTGCCCCACAGCGTGACTTCGCTGCCCATGCCCGCGCCTTCGACCGGCGTCAGGTCGACGTTGAGCATGTCCATGCTCACGCGGCCGAGCACGCGCGTGCGCTCGCCGTTGACCAGCACCGGCGTGCCCGTGCCGCAGGAGCGCGGGTAGCCGTCGGCATAGCCGCAGGCCACCACGCCCACGGTCATCGGGCCTTCGGCGGTAAAGGTCGAGCCGTAGCCCAGGGTGTCGCCGGCCTGCAGATGCTGCACGCCGATCACGCGCGTGGCCAACGTCATTGCCGGCTCCAGCGCCCAGTCCTGGTCGGTGTGCAGCGGATAGTCGGGCGCGCTGCCATAGAGCACGATGCCCGGGCGCACCCAGTCGCAGCGCACCTGCGCGTCGCTGGCCAGCGCCAGCGTCGCGGCGCTGTTGCACAGGCTGCGCTCGCCGGGAAGGTCGCGCGTGGCCTCGTGAAAGACCGCGAGCTGATGGCCTATGCCGCGCGGGCCGTCGGCGTCGCTGAAATGGCTGATGAAGGAGATTTCATCGACCTGGGGCAGGGCGTTGAGCCGCGCCCAGGCCGAGCGGTAGCG
Source organism: Comamonas sp. (assembly GCA_037968595.1). Lineage (GTDB taxonomy): Bacteria > Pseudomonadota > Gammaproteobacteria > Burkholderiales > Burkholderiaceae_C > Comamonas. The sequence continues at coordinate 2,117 of JBBKVU010000412.1, read as the reverse complement.
CGCCGGCGGAAAGCCCAGGCGGTTCATGCCCGAGTTCATCTTGAGGAACACGCGGTGACCGGTCTGGGTCTTGTGCGCGGCCAGCCAGTCGATCTGCTCGTCGCAGTGCACTACATGCCACAGCCCCAGGCGCGAGCACAGCTCGAGGTCGCGCGGCTCGAACACGCCTTCGATCAGCAGTATGGGCCCGCGCCAGCCGAGCTGGCGCACGCGCTCGGCCTCGGTCAGGTCGAGCAGCGCGAAGCCGTCGGCGCCGCGCAGCGCGTCAAAAGCGCGCTCGATACCATGTCCGTAGGCGTTGGCTTTGATCACCGCCCACAATTTGGCATCCGGCACGGCCTGGCGCACACGTTCGAGGTTGTGGCGCAAGGCGCCGGAATGGATGGTGGCAAGGATGGGGCGCGGCATGGTTCAGAAGCAATCAGGGAGAGGGAATTCTGGCACTGCTGAGCGAAAGCTGCGTGTTATAACCAACCGTTACTGCGTTTGAGTCCACCAATATCCCGGCAAAGGCTTTGCTGATGTCCTTTCCAGCCATTCAATGAAGCGCGGTTTTTACACCATCATGTCGGCGCAGTTTTTCAGCTCGCTGGCCGACAATGCCTTGTTTGTCGCCGCCGTGGAGCTGCTGCGCACCGGCGGCGCACCCGAGTGGCAGCGTGCCGCGCTGGTGCCGATGTTCGCGTTGTTCTACGTGATTCTGGCGCCGTTTGTCGGTGCGTTTGCCGACGCCCTGCCCAAGGGCCGCGTCATGTTCTTCAGCAACGCGATCAAGGTCGTGGGCTGTCTGATGATGCTGTTCGGCCACCACCCGCTGATGGCCTACGCCGTCGTCGGCCTGGGCGCGGCCGCCTATTCACCCGCCAAGTACGGCATCCTGACCGAACTGCTGCCCGCGTCGCAGCTGGTCAAGGCCAATGGCTGGATCGAAGGCCTGACCATCACCTCCATCATCCTGGGCGTGCTGCTGGGCGGCCAGCTGGTCGGCCCGGTGCTGTCGGGCTATCTGCTGAGCCTGAACCTGCCCGGCGTGCAGAATGCGGCCGAGGCATCGATTGCCGCGCTGGTGCTGATCTACGTGCTTGCCGCCTGGATCAACACCCGCATTCCGCACACCGGCGTGGCCATGCGTCCGCTGCGCCAGGACCCGGAAAAAAGCCTGCTGAGCAACACGCTGGCGCTGCTGCCCGACTTCTGGTCGTGCAGCCAGCGCCTGTGGACCGACAAGCTGGGCCAGATCTCGCTGTCGACCACCACGCTGTTCTGGGGCGTCTCGGGCAACCTGCGCTACATCGTGCTCGCCTGGAGCGCCGCGGCGCTGGGCTACAGCACGACCCAGGCGTCCTCGCTGGTCGGCGTGGTTGCCATAGGCACGGCCGTGGGCGCGGTTGCCGCCTCCACCTACATGAAGCTCGAGACCGCCACGCGCGTGATCCCGCTGGGCATCGCCATGGGCGTGCTGGTGATCTGCATGAACTTCATCGACACCATCTGGATTGCCGTGCCCTTTCTGATCCTGCTGGGCGGGCTGGGCGGCTTTCTGGTCGTGCCGATGAACGCGCTGCTGCAGCACCGCGGCCACAACCTGATGGGTGCAGGCCGCTCGATTGCCGTGCAGAATTTCAACGAACAGGCCTGCATCCTGCTGCTGGGCGCGTTCTACAGCCTGTCGACCAAGCTCGGACTGTCGGCCTTTGGCGCGATCACGCTGTTTGGCGTGGCCGTCGCCGGCATCATGTGGTGCATTGGCCGCTGGCATGCCTACAACTGCCGCCGCTACCCGCGCGAAGTCGTGCGCCTGCGCAAGATCGCCCGCCAGGACGACAGCCACTGACCTTTCCCTGCCGGCCAGCGCCCGCCCTTTTGGCGGGCGCTGGCCGTTTCCACGCTTGCTTTTCCTTCCCATGCGCTCTCCCCTGCCCGTTCTGGCCCTGCTGCTCAACGCCCTCATCTGGGGCCTGTCCTGGTGGCCGCTGCGCCAGCTGCACGCCGCCGGCCTGCACCCGCTGTGGGCCACGGCGCTGATGTACGGCGCGGCGCTCGCCTGCCTGCTGCTGCTGCGCCCGGGCAGCTGGCGCAGCGCCCTGGCCCATCCGGTGCTGCTGCTGCTGGCGCTG
>JBBKVU010000411.1:0-3448 GCA_037968595.1 Comamonas sp. | reverse complement strand
GGCGCGCCGACGGCGCGAGGCCCGTCAGCTCGCGCTCGCCCAGCAGCACGCGCCCGGCCGTGGCCTTGAGCTGGCCCGAGATCAGATTGAAGAACGTCGTCTTGCCCGCGCCATTGGGGCCGACGATGGCCGTGAGCGTGCCCGGCGCAAAGCGGCAGCTCACATCGTTGACGGCCACATGGCCGCCAAAGCGAATCGTCAGGTTCTGGGTTTCAAGCATAAAAAGGATGTGACGGGCCGCAACGCCTGCGGGAGCCAAGCGTTGGCGGCGGAGATTCAGATGAGGCGCAGCGCGAGGCTGGCGCCTCGCCATGATGTATCGGGCGGGCCGTTCATGCTTCGATCCTTCGACAGGCTCAGGATCAGGACGAACGGGTTAGCGAGCCGAATTCAGCGCGGGCTTTAAAAGGCTGAGCTGCCGTTCGCCCTGAGCTTGCCTAGGCAGCCCCGTCGAAGGGCGTTTCAGGGCGAAGGGACAACCTCGCCCAAACCCATTCAACGCCCATTCCGAATCGGAATCTGCATTTCCTCAGGCTTGATCTCCCGCACCAGTTCCGGCACGCCCCAGGCAAATGCCGGGTCGTTCTTCACGCGGAAGTGGTACATGCTCTGCATTGCCTGATGGTCTTCCTTACGGAAGGTCATCGTGCCCTTGGGCGTGTCGAACGACATGCCTTCCATGGCCTTGATCAGCGTGTTGCTCTTGGTGTCGCCGTTGGTCTTCTTGAGCGCCGTCACCAGCGCCATCGCGGCCGAGAAGCCACCCGCGGTGAAGAAGTCCGGCGGCGTCTTGAACTGCTTGTAGTGCATGGCCACCAGCGCGTCATTGACAGGGTTCTTGGGAATGCCGAAATAGTAGTAGCTCGCGCCTTCCATGCCCGGCAGGTTCTTGTACGCGGCCATCGCCGGCAGGATATTGCCGCCCGACGCGATCTCTATGCCGTAGCGCTTGAGGTCCAGATCGGCAATCTTGAACGGGTTGCCCGCGCCGGCCCAGACGATCCAGATGATCTTCTTGCCCGGCTGGTCCTTGAGCTTGTCGATCAGCCGCTGGGCACCGGCCGTGAAGTCGGTGGTCGCGGCCGGCAGATATTCCTCGTGCACCAGCTTGCCCTTCTTCACCGCGTCCTTGAACGCCTTCACGCCGTCGCGGCCAAATGCGTTGTCCTGGGCCAGCGTCGCTATCGTCACGCCCGCGCGGTCGATGGCCACGGCGTTGCTGATTGCATCCTGGCTTGAATTGCGACCGGTGCGGAAGATGTACTTGTTCCACTTGTCGCCGGTGATCGAGTCGGCCACCGCGGGCTCGACCAGCAGGATCTTCTTGTACTCCTCGGCCACGGGCAGCATCGCCAGCGCCACGCCCGATGCGCTGGGGCCTACGGCGATGTCGGCCTTGTCGTCGGAATACGCCGTCGCGAGCTGGCTCTTGCCCAGGTCGGGCTTGCCCTGGTCGTCCTTCTCAATCACCACCAGCTTCTTGCCGGCCACGCTCATGCTGCCGCCGGTCGCGTACTCCAGACCCATCATCAGCCCGGCCTGGGTCTGCTTGCCATAGGCTTCCAGCGGGCCGGTCTTGCTGTAGACATGGGCAATGCGGATCTCGCCCGACTGCGCCAGCGCGGCTTGGGCGCCGGTCAAAGCCAGTGCACAGAGAACGGCGGAATGAACCAGGGTGCGGCGTTGCATGGTCTTGTCTCCTTTTTGAATAGTGGACAAGACACAGCAGACTTTGTGCCAGGCAGTCACTCATGCCGACGCCAAGCGCAAGCCCTTGTTTTTGCTTGGCAGGCACATGCGCCTTGGTGCGCGCAATGGACAACTGCCCAAATTGCAGACAATGCGCAGCGTCTGAAAGTCAGACAGCTGTCTGTTTTAAACACAGGGTTTGCACCAAAGTGCGGCAGGCTGTCTTCAGGCCGGCTGACCCATGCGCGCATACAAGGTGGCACGCGAGATCTGCAACTGGCGCGCCGTCGCCAGCTTGTTGCCGCCATTGGCTGCCAGCGATGCGGCAATCGCCTGCTGCTCGAGTTCGGCCACCTGTACGTGCAATGGGCGCAGCAGGTGCTGGCCGTCATCTTGCACAGCGTCGCCGCATGGCAGCCCCGCAGTGAAATCAGTCAGCGCCGGCTTGGGCTCCACGCCCGCGGCGCGCAGCACTTCGGCCAGCAGGCGCGCATCGACCACGCCGCTGTCGCCGCGCATTGCCGCCTGCTCCAGCACATTGCGCAGCTCGCGGATATTGCCGCGCCACTCCTGGGCCGCAAGCAGCGCCAGCGCGTCGGCATGCCATTCGGGCGGCGGAATGTCGTTGCGCAGCCCCATGTCCTCGCTGAGCACTTCGACCAGCGCGGGAATGTCGCTGCGGCGCTCGCGCAGCGGCGGCACGCGGATTGGCAGCACATGCAGGCGGTAGTACAGGTCTTCGCGGAACTGGCCGGCGCGCACCATGGCCTGCAGATCGCGCGAGGTGGCCGCAACCACGCGCACATTCAGCGGCAGCAGCTGGTTCGAGCCCAGCGGCTCGATCTCGCCTTCCTGCAGCGCGCGCAGCAGCTTGGCCTGCAGGCTTGCCGGCATGTCGCCGATCTCGTCGAGAAACAGCGTGCCGCCATCGGCCAGCTTGAACTTGCCGTCGCGCCCGCGCCTGTCGGCGCCGGTGTAGGCGCCCGGCGCCACGCCAAAGAATTCGGCTTCCAGCAGGGTGTCAGGAATGGCGGCGATATTGAGCCCGACAAACGGGCCAGTGGCGCGCGGCGAGGCTGCGTGAATGGCATGGGCCAGCAGCTCCTTGCCCGTACCGGTCTCGCCCAGCAGCAGCACCGGGCTCGACGACTGCGCCGCGCGCCGCGCATGGCGCTTGACGTCGACCGCCGCCGGGCTGCTGCCGATGAAGCTCGCAAACGTGTGCTTGGCGCGCCGCTGGCCGTCGGCACCGGCCTGCTTCCACAGCGGATGGTTGCGCTGGGTCGCGAGCTCGCGGCGCGCGTCGTCGAGGTCGCGCTGCAGCATCGCGAACTTGCTGATCAATGGCTGCAGCGTGGTCTGCGGATGGTCGAACAGCACGATGCCGATCGCGCCGATCACCTCGCCCAGCGCCGCGTCGCCCTCGGCGCCCGCCACTTCGGCATGCAGCGGGATGCGGCTCACGACGAAGGTGCCGGCCTTGTTGGTCAGCAGGTCGATCAGGATCGGCTTGCCGCTCTCCAGCACCTCGCGCATCTGCGTGTTGTGGATCACCTCCTCCACCGGCCGGCCCACGAACTGGTCGACCGAGCTGAAACCCAGCGCCGGAAGGAAGCGCTTGTAGCCCTCGTTGACCCAGACGATGCGGCCGCTGCGGTCGACCAGGAACATGCCCTGGCTGATGCTGGAGAACAGGTGGAACATCGAGCGCGCGGCGAGCGCGAGGATGCCCTGGGGGTCGAGGGGGAGCGCGGGGGGC
>JBBKVU010000410.1:0-3674 GCA_037968595.1 Comamonas sp. | reverse complement strand
GCGTCGCCGGCCTGGTGGCCGTGACGGTCGTTGAATAGCTTGAAGTAGTCGACATCGAGCATGATGACGGCAAGCGGCTGGCCGACGCGCGTGGCCCGCGCACATTCGGCGCGCAGCACATCGTCGAAATGGCGACGGTTCGACAGGCCCGTCAGGCCGTCGGTGATGGACAGGGTCGCCAGCTTGCGGTTGGCGTCTTCCAGTTGTTCGGTGCGCTCGGCAACGCGTCGCTCGAGGCTGTCGTGCAGCCTGGCGCTGGAGATCGAGATCATCGCCTGTGCGCCGAGCATGCGCAGGAACGCGACGCGTTCTTCCGTGAACGAAGCTTCGGCCAGCCGGTTCTCGAAGTACAGGATGCCGCCGATCTGGCCGCCGTGCCGGATCGGCAGGCACATGACGGCACGCGGACGCAGCAACTGCACGTACGGGTCGGCAGCAAAGCGCGAGGCGCCCGTGATGCTGTCTTCGATCACCTCCGTGCCGGTGCGGATGACGTAGCGCAGTAGCGACAGCGGGAATTGCGGGTCGCTGGCGGCGTTCAGGTCGAGCTGGCGCGCTTGCAGGACGGTGACGCCATCGCCATCGATATTGGCTTCCAGCTGGTAGCTGCCCTCGGATAGCAGCAGCAGGCGCGCTATCTGTCCGCCAGCGTTTTCGCACACGATGGAAATGAGGCGTGTCAGCACGTTGCGCAGGCCGACTTCGTTCGACAGGATTTGCGCCGCCTTCAGCAGCGACACCAGGTCGAGCGCGGAACTGCCGTGCGTGTGGGAGACCGAATGCCGCTGCGTGCTGCGACCATCCATCCTTGACAGCAGCGCAGCGTGGCGCTCCCGCAGCTGCGCCACCTTGCCCTCCGCGCCCCACTGGCCGTAGTGCGCGATGGCGTCCCTGATGAAGACGGCGGCCACGCGCGGCTGTCCCTGCTCGGACCAGCATTCGCCGCACAGTTCATTGCCCAGCGCTTGCATGTTGACGTAGCCCGCCACGCCGGCCGCGTCGATCGCCTGCTGGTAAAGGCGCGTGGCCAGCTGCAGATCGTCCCTGTAGCGTGCCATTTCAGCCATCACCAGCAGATGCTTGGCTGCGCTATTGTCCGAGCCCTGCCTGGCCCACTCGGTGAGACTCGCCTGCAGCGTGCCGATCATGGTTAGCACAGCGCCCGTATCGGGGCGCGCGGGAGCGCGCCGCAACGCGCGGATCCATATCAGCGCGGCGTAGAAGCTGCACTCGGCAACCTTGGCCTGGCCGCGCATGATCTGGGTGACGATGCCGAGCTGGCCTGCCAGCAGCTCGGCGTCTGCGCCGTCGAACAGGTAGGCGTTGCGGATCTTCCCTTGCAAGAAGTAGGCGCGGTACAGGTGCGAGCCGCCATACTGTGCGAGGAAGCCTGCCTCGCTGAAGGCGGCATCGTCGTAGCTGTCATGGCGGGGAAGGAGGCCCATCAGGCATTTGATCGGCTGGACCGCGGCGGCGACGCAGCAATCGGCCATCGCCTGCTGGCCATTGGCGCGCATCAGCGCCAGGTCGTGCTCGATGTCGTGCATCAGGTGCGGCAGGTAGTCGCCAAGGATGATCCGGTCGGTGGCGCGCACGGCCGCCACCACGCCGACCTGCACGAAGTCGGCGATTTCCAGTGCCCAGCCAAACGCTTCTTCGTACAGGGCATCGGAGCTGCGCAGCGGCTGCGTCCAGTGGCTGCTGAGCGCGCCGAACATCAGGCCCGTGAGCGTGCGCGTCTGCAGATTGGCACGCCGCCTGGCCAGCGCCATCGCCATCGCGCCGAAGTCGTAGCCGCGCGCGATGTCGCCGCTGTATAGCGCCAGCATCATCGCGTAGCCGACATAGGCGACGGCGCTGAAATCGCTGTTCCCCCGCTGCATGGACAGGCGCGTCATCGACACCACCATCAGCGCGCTGAGATCCTGCTGGCCGGCGTAGTAGCTGGCCATCCACAGGCCCTGCATCATCTGCATCGCGGCCACCGCGTCCGGCTCGCACATGTCGCCCGCCGCCAGCAAGGTCTCGGGCGCATGCGCGCCAGGCTGCCGCCCGATGTCGGCGAGAATATCGTTGAAGCGGGCCTTCATGTGCGCCACATCTTGCGGAATGTCGATGCCCAGCTGCGCCAGACCGTCGCGCTGCACGGCGATGGCGTCGAGCAGGCGGCCCTGCAATTGATACTGGTGCGCCTGGATGGCAATGCAGCGTACCTGCAGCAAGGGGCTCAAGGCACGGGCGCGCACGAGTGGATAGATCGCCTCGGCGGCATCGAACTGGCCACACAGGTAGGCCGCTTCGGCCGCACCGAGCTGCAGCTCGAGCCAGAGAGCGGCGTGGACGTTCCATGCGTCCGCCGGTAACAGGGCGAGACCAATTCGCATGTGTTCCAGGGTGGACTGGAACGCGGCGGAACGTCGTGCCTTGACGCCGGCCTGGAGATTGAGCGTCGCCAGATGCAAGTGCTCGCCCGCATCGTCGATCAGCGCGCGGCCGGCGTTGAGTTGCTCGACGATGTCAAACAGTGTCTCGTCCTGGCGCTCCGGCGGCGTATGCCGCAGAAGCAAGCGGCCGATGAGAAGATGGTTGGCCACGCGCGTGTCGGCATCGGCGACCAGGTAGGCTGCCTGCTGCACCCGGTCGTGCAGGAAGCGGTAACTGACGCCGCTGTTGCTCACATCGGTGTCGCCATTGACGTATTTATAGCGTTCGTCGAGCGGCTGGATCAATCCTGCCTTGAGCGCCGGCCACAGGTCTTGCTGCGTTTGCCGGGGTGCGCGGTCCACTGCCAGGGCGAGCGTGTCGAGCGTGAAGCGGTTGCCGCTTGACGCGGCCAGTTGCAGCAGGTGCTGCGTTACTGTGGGCAGGCGGCGGATTTTCTCCAGCAGCACCTCGACCACGTTGTCGGTGTATTTGGCCTGTTCTATCGCGGGCAAGTCCCAGTCCCAGCAATCGTCGGCGGCCCGGTAGCGCAGATGGCCCGTCTCATTGAGCGCCGCGAGGAACTGGTTGAGGAAAAAGGGATTGCCAGCCGTCTTGCGGTAGCAAATGCTGGTCAGTGGCGCGCAATCGGGGGCCGTCACGCGCACGGTGGCCGAGACCATTTGCGCAACCTGCGGCTCGGTCAGTGCGCTCAATGACAGCGTCGACAGGTGCACGTCACGGGCGAGCAGCTTGTCGCGCAGCGCGATGAGCGGATGCGCGGCGCCCACTTCGTTGTCGCGGTACGCGCCGATGATCAGCATGTGGCTCTTGTCGCAGGAGACCATGAGCAGTTCGATCATCCGCAGCGTGGCCGCATCGGCCCATTGCAGGTCGTCGAGGAACAGCACCAGCGGATGCCCGGCGCAGGCGAAGACTTCGACGAAGCGGGGAAACAAGCGGTCCAGGCGCAGCTGGGCCTGTGCCGGCGCCGACGCGGGCATTGCGTCTGTGGGGCCGACGATCAAGGCCAGTTGGGGAATCAGCTCGACGATCACGCCCGCGCCGCTGCCCAGGGCCTCGTGCAGTTTTGCGGACCACTGCCGCAGCGTTTCTTCGGGCTGGCCCAGCAGCTGGCGCACCAGCCCCTGGAAGGCCTGGATCAGCGAGGCATACGGCACGTCGCGTTGGAGCTGGTCAAATTTCCCCGACAGGAAGCAGCCGCGCCGGGCGATGATGGGCTTTTGCACTTC
>JBBKVU010000409.1:0-6362 GCA_037968595.1 Comamonas sp. | reverse complement strand
CTCAAGGTGTACGGTGGTGCCGAGCTCCCGCACACTGCCCAGCTGCCCAAAGCGTTGGAAATATAAGGAGCCTTGAGAATGATTGGTGAATGGAACAATGGCACCGGGCGTCGCAAATCCAGCGTCGCGCGCGTGTTTCTGAAAAAAGGCTCTGGCAAGATCACGGTCAACGGCAAGGACATCGAAGCGTTCTTCGGCCGCGGTACCTCGATCATGATCTGCAAGCAACCGCTGCACCTGACCAACCATGTCGAAACCTTCGACATCATGGTCAACGTGGCTGGCGGCGGTGAATCCGGCCAGGCCGGTGCAACCCGCCACGGCATTACCCGTGCCCTGATCGACTACGACGCGACCCTGAAGCCCGAGCTGTCCAAAGCCGGCTTTGTGACCCGCGACGCACGCGAAGTGGAACGCAAGAAGGTCGGCCTGCACGGCGCACGCCGCCGCAAGCAGTTCTCCAAGCGCTGATCCGGCTTGCCGCGATGGCACAACGCAACACCTTCCCGGGCACACTACCCTGGTCGGGGTTGCGGGTGGCGTCGCAGCAATTGCAGGGTCTGGCCGCGGACATTCCACGGCCAACCCCCGAAAACCGTCCCTGCGACGGTTTTCTGCTTTTAGCGTCACCCCCATGCGTTTTCGCCTGCTTCGTCGCCGCCTGACCGTCAGTTCGCCCCGCATGTCGGTGCGCAGCGCCTTGCCGTGGCCGTTTCGCTGGGTCATGCTGGCGGTGGTGTTCGGTTTTTGCTCGGCCATTGCGTTGTGGGCATTCGAGTTCGGCAAGGTGATCGCCGGCGTCGACGGGCCGTCCAACGAGCAGACCGTGCTCCTGACCCGTGAGCTTGAAAAAGCCCAGAAGGAGCGCGACGAGGCGCAGTCCATCGCCAACACCTCGCAGACCTTGATCACCGCGGGCCGCGCCGCACAAGAGCAGCTCATGGCCCGTAACCGCGAGCTCGAGCAGGAAATCCTGAGCCTGCGCGATGACCTGGGTTTCTTCGAAAAACTGATCCCGATGTCGGGCGTCGAAAGCATCGCGGTGCGGGGCCTGCAGGCCGAGGCCGGTGACGACAAGCGCCTGAAATGGCGCGTGCTGCTGATCCAGCCGCAAAAGACTGCGGCCGAGTTCAAGGGCACGCTGGAGTTCAAACTGACGGGTTTGCTGGCCGGCAAACCCTGGCAGATGGCAGACCCGGAAAAAGAAGTGGACATTCGGTTCACCCAGTTTGGCCGGTTCCAGGGTTATCTGGATCTGCCGCCGCAGGTGGTGATCAAGACCGTGTCCGTGCGGGTGATGGAAGGTTCGAAGGTCAAGGCGACGGAAACCGTCAAGCTGTAGGCTGGCAACAACACGAGGAGTCAACGACATGTTCAACAAGAGAAAACAACCCCCGATCAAGAGCCTGATTGCCTATGGCAGCGAGATCACCGGCAGTTTCATGTTCCGCGAAGGCCTGCGCATCGATGGCGCCCTGATCGGCGACATCCATGCCGACGAGGCGCAGCCCAGCATCCTGGTGATCTCCGAATCGGCGACGGTGACCGGGGCCATCCATGCCGACCACATCATCATCAGCGGCCATGTCCGGGGGCCGGTGCATGCCAGCCTGATGCTCGAACTGCAGCCCAAGGCCCGCATCGAGGGGGACGTGCACTACCGGGCGCTCGAGATGCACCAGGGCGCGACCATCTCCGGGCAAATGCACCCGACCGCTGTCGGCGAGGTAAAGCCCACACTCAAATTGGCGGCAAACAACAAGTAGTAACGGGCGTTTGCCTGCATTGGGTTAGCATTGAAGCAGTTTTTATCCAACCGGAGTCGCCCATGAGCGCCCTAGCCGAATCCATCCCGACCGAAATGCCCGAGCCGATCCTGTTCACCGACAGTGCGGCAGCGAAGGTGGCGGACCTGATCGCCGAAGAAGGCAATCCCGACCTCAAGCTGCGCGTATTCGTGCAGGGCGGTGGTTGTTCCGGCTTCCAGTACGGCTTCACCTTCGACGAGGTGACCAACGAAGACGACACGACGATGACCAAAAACGGCGTGTCGTTGCTGATCGACGCGATGAGTTACCAGTACCTGGTGGGTGCCGAGATCGACTACAAGGAAGATCTGCAGGGCGCCCAGTTCGTCATCAAGAACCCCAACGCCACCACCACCTGTGGTTGCGGTTCGAGTTTCTCGACCTGATCATCCGGCGCTGCCGCCATCGGCGGCAGCATCAACGGGGGTAGATCGCCCCCAATACACGGGCGCCTCTGGCGCCCGTGACGCTTTGCAGGCTGCCGGTTTCCCGCGCTACGGCCTGGCGCGCGAGCCAGGCAAAGGCAGTGGCCTCTACCAGCAGTGGTGGCATGCCGTGATCGGTCGACGATTGCACCCGCATCGCGGGCAAGGCAGCCTGCAGGCGCCGCATCAGGCTGCGGTTGAGGGCGCCGCCGCCACATACCACCACCAGTTCGGTTTTCGGCGCATGGCGCAGCACATCGTGGGCACAGGCACGCGCCGTGTAGGCGCACAGCGATGCCTGCACGTCGGCGGGTGACAGGCCGGCATGTGCCTGCAGCCGCTGGGTCAGCCACGTGGGGTTGAACAGGTCGCGACCGGTACTCTTGGGTGGGGCCTTGGCCAGATAAGGTTCTGCCAGCAGATGCTCGATCAGCGGCGCGTGTACAGAGCCGGTGTCGGCCCAGGCACCATCGCGGTCGAAGGCCTGTCCGGTATGGCGCTGGCACCAGAAATCCATCAGCGCATTGCCGGGGCCGCAATCGAATCCGAGCAGGCCAGTTGCGCCTTCGGGCGCATCGGTCGGCGGCAGTACCGTGAGATTCGATATGCCGCCGATATTGAGCACACAGGTCCGCGGCGACAACTGGCCGAACACATCGCGATGAAAGGCGGGCACCAGCGGTGCTCCCTGGCCACCGGCTGCGACATCGCGGCTGCGGAAGTCGGCCACCACGCTGATGCCGCAGCGCTCGGCCAGCAGCGCCGGGTTGTTGAGCTGCAGCGTATAGCCCGTGCCGTCAAACATCTGCGGGCGGTGGCGCACGGTCTGGCCGTGGGCGCCTATTGCCTGCACCGCCTGCGGCGGCAGGTCGGCCTGACCCAGCAGTTGCCGCACCACCTCGGCATAGCAGGCGACGAGGCCGTTGGCCGCGAGCGCGGCGCGGTGCAGCTCGTTGTCGCCCGGGGTGTTGAGCTCCAAGAGCTCGGCGCGCAGTCCGACAGGGAAGCCGCAGCTCGCATGCTGCAATACACATGTCCGGTCCTGAAAGTCGACCAGCACCCCATCGACGCCATCAAGCGAGGTGCCCGACATCAGGCCGATATAGAGGTCAGGGTTGGGGGCGGCAGAGGTCATGGGGCAATGTTAGCGGCGTGGTGCACCGCTGGCATGAAAAAAGCCGCTTTGCAGCGGCTTTTGGCGGGAGGCGGAAGGCGGCTTATTCCGCGCTGGCCAGGGTCTGGCCGGCGGAGTCAAGTGCCATGCGCATTTGCGCGGCCTTGCGGTTGAAGACGGCGCGCGAGGCGGCCGACACCGGGCGTGCGGCCTGTGCCGTGCCGATGACGGTCAGCGGGTCCTGGGCCTTGCCGTTGACGCGCACTTCAAAGTGCAGGTGAGGGCCGGTGGCCCAGCCGGTGGAGCCGACGGCGCCAATGGTTGCGCCCTGCTCTACGCGTGCGCCCTTGCGCACATCCATGCGGCTCAGGTGGGCATAGACCGTCACGTTGTTGTCGGGGTGCTTGACGAAAATCACGTTGCCGTAACCATTTTGCACGCCGGAAAACTCCACCACGCCATCGGCCACGCTGCGCACCGCCGTGCCCGTGGGGGCGGCGAAATCGGTGCCGTTGTGCGCGCGCCAGGTGTTCTGGATGGGGTGAAAGCGCATGGCAAAGCCGCTGCTGACGCGCGAGAACGCCAGCGGTGCCGACAGATAGGAGCGCTCGAGGCTGGAGCCATCCAGCGCGTAGTAGGCGCCCTTGGTGCCGGGCTCCTGGAACCACATGGCCTGGTGGACATCGCCATTGTTGTGGAATTCGGCGCTCAGCAGGCGGCCGCTGCGCAGCGGTTCGCCATCGGCTTCGAGGGTTTCATAGACCAGGGTGAAGCGGTCGTTCTTACGCAGCGAGCGGCGGAAGTCGATCTTGCCGTTGAACACTTCGGCCAATTGCGAAGCCACGGCATCGGGAATGTTGGCGGCATCGGTTGCGGCAAACAGCGAGCTCTGGATCACGCCGCCGGCAAGGCGGTTGTTCGACACCAGATCGCCGGTTTCCAGGCGGGTCACAAAGCCCTTGTCCTGGCGTTCGACCACCAGGCGCTGGAACTTCGTGCTGTTGTCTTCGGGCGCCCAGCGGGCGGTCAGGCGCGTGAGCTGGTGGTCGTTCGTGGCTTCGGCCGAAACCAGGCGGCCGCCGCGAGCGAGCAGATGCTGACGCACTTGCTCATTGCTGCGCAGGTAGGCCGAGGCCTGGGGATCGGCCACGCCCAGGCGCTGCAGCAGCGCTTCGGCGCTGTCGTTGCCGCGCGTCAGGTCGGAGCGGTAGAGCGCAAAATCCTGCAGCTCGTTCAGCTCGACCAGGGGCGTGTCATCGGCCAGCGAGGCCACTTGTTGGGTCAGGGTGCGGACCGGCAGGTCGGCTGGATCGGGACCCAGCGAAGCCACGGCAAAGGCACCACCACCACCGGTGAGCAACAGGGCAGCCAGCGCGCTGGTAACGCGCTTGGGATGTTGTTGCAGGGTGTTACTTATCCGCGCCAGCAAGGCAGTGCCAGCAATGATTAGTCCAGATTTCAAAATGGAGTTCCCGTTTCGGTGCGCGTCCAATCGGACGAGGAAAAGGAGGTGCGGCAGGACGCGCTTTCCAGGGGTTCGAGGCCATTCGACAGTGTCGAGACGGGGACCCTACTAGAATTCGCCACAGCGACAAGCCACGAATTATAACGGGGGGTACTTCCCCAGCATCGAAAAAAACCCTTATGAATCAACCTGCTGTTACAACATACCCAGTCACCGAAGGGGTAGGACAAGCGCTTGAAATCACTTTGCGCGGTGTCGAAGAGCTGCTGCCCCAGGACGAATGGACGGGCAAACTCGCGCGTTCGGCCGCCACTGGCGTGCCTTTGCGCGTGAAACTCGGTCTTGATCCTACGGCGCCGGACATTCATATCGGTCATACGGTGGTGCTCAACAAGATGCGCCAGCTGCAAGATCTGGGCCACCAGGTGATCTTCCTGATCGGTGACTTCACCACGCTGATCGGCGACCCCTCGGGCCGCAACTCGACACGTCCCCCGCTGACGGCCGAGCAGATCAAGGTCAACGCCGAGACCTACTACCGCCAGGCGGCCATGGTGCTGGACCCGGCGCGCACCGAAGTGCGCTACAACAGCGAATGGTGCGACAAGCTCGGCGCGCGCGGCATGATCGAGCTGTCGGCCAAGTACACCGTGGCGCGCATGATGGAGCGTGACGAATTTCACAAGCGCTTCCACGGCGGCCAGTCGATTTCGCTGCATGAATTCCTCTACCCCATGCTGCAAGGCTATGACTCGGTGGCGCTCAAGGCCGACCTGGAGCTGGGCGGAACGGACCAGAAGTTCAACCTGTTGATGGGCCGCCATCTGCAGCAGGAGTACGGTCAGGAGCCGCAGTGCGTGCTCACAATGCCGCTGCTCGTGGGCCTGGACGGCGTGGACAAGATGTCCAAGTCCAAGAACAACTACATCGGCATCACCGAGGAAGCCAACACCATGTTTGCCAAGGTGCTGTCGATCTCGGACACGCTGATGTGGGACTGGTACACGCTGCTGTCGTTCAAGAGCCTGGCGGAAATCGCCGCGCTCAAGGCCGAAGTCGCGGGCGGGCGCAATCCCAAGGACGCCAAGGTCATGCTGGCCAAGGAAATCACCGCGCGTTTCCATTCGGCCGCTGCCGCCGATGCCGCGGAGCAGGACTTCATCAACCGCAGCAAGGGCGGCGTGCCCGATGAAATCCCCGAAGTGCAGCTGTCCGGCGCACCGCTGGGCATTGGCGCGCTGCTCAAGCAGGCGAATCTCGCGCCGTCGAGCAGCGAAGCCAACCGCCTGATCGACGGCGGCGGCGTGCGCGTCGATGGTGCGGTGATCAGCGACCGCGGCCTCAAGCTCGACGCCGGCACCTTCGTGGTGCAGGTCGGCAAGCGCAAATTCGCGCGCGTGACCCTGGGCTGATTTTCAGGGCGTGCCCATGGCCGCGCGCGTCAGCGCGGCCTGGCCACGCAGCCAGTCGCAGAAAGCCTGTACCTCGGGCCGTGGCGCGCTGCGCGGGCCGGGCAGCAGCCAGTAGGCCAGGGGCGAGTCGAGCCGGTG